>JBAUHH010000534.1:0-14093 GCA_049680165.1 Pseudolabrys sp. | reverse complement strand
GGCGTCGTCCCAACCTAATTGACTACAAAGTTGTGTGGGCATAACGTCACACGTTGCTTGCGGGGGATGACGCGATGCGCCTCGCTCTCCATTGCTCTTTGCAGACTTTAATTGCAGTTAGCTTTTTTGCTAATTGCCCTGCGCATAGCGCACCGGCGCTTCCGTCTCCGCCTACCAAAAAAGCATCCGACAACTTTCGCACGCGCCGTGTCGACCGCGGGCGTGCACCTAGCCTTGCGTACGCGGCTCGATCCTTCGACGTCTAGCGGAACACTGCGGACCTTCGCGCCTATCGAGAGGCCCGTCCGGTGCCGGGAAGCATTTCTCATCCCGCGGGATGGCAAGCAAGCAAGACAGGATTTGAGATGAACTCATAGGGGATCCAAATGTACAAGCATCTGCATCGTGCTCGCTTTCGGCTTTCTCTATTGAGGATCTTTGGTCTCTCCGTCGCAGGATTTGCATTCGTCTGTATCGGCGGCTCGCTTCATTCTGCTATGGCGCAGAAGATGCCGAAGGATCCGGCCCAATCGCGGGCGTGGCAACCGGGCTTTGTCGAGCACATGCGCCGTATGCGTCAGTTCGTGGATCACGACCATGGTTCACAGGACACGCCGCGTATCCTTCCGAAGTTTGAAACCGACAGAGACGGCACCGGCGTGCTTGGGAATTTCCAGCCAGGCGGCGCCACCATCACGGCCAATAGCGCGTTCTTCCAGGATTTAGGCACCAACGGCCGGACCTGCTTCACTTGCCATCAACCGCAGGAGGGCTGGACCGTCAGCGCGGCCGGCGTCAGTGCCCGCTTCGCGGCCAGCGGCGGCAACGACCCGATCTTCCGTCTGGTCGACGGTGCCACATGTCCGACCGATAACGTGTCGACGCTCTCGGCCCGGCGTAGCGCTTACAAGCTGGTCATTGAGAGGGGTCTGATCCGTATCGGTCTACCGCTGCCGGCGGCTCCCGCGCTGGAATTCCAGGTCAACTCCGTCAACGATCCCTACAGTTGCAACACGAACCCGGTGACCGGGCTCACGAGCCCGACAACTGGCATCGTGTCGGTCTATCGCCGTCCGCTGCCCTCGACGAATCTCGGCTTTCTGAGCGCGATCATGTGGGATGGGCGCGAGCCCGATCTTGCGAGCCAGGCGTTTGACGCAACGCTCGGCCATGCGCAGGCCGCCGTCGCTCCGACGGCTGCTCAGCAAGCGCAGATTGTTGCCTTCGAGACCGGCGTCTTCACCGCGCAGGCATCCGACAACAAGGCAGGGTTCCTGCGCGACCACAATGCGACCGGCGGACCAGTCGCGCTTTCGTTGCAGCTTTCGAAGTTCTTCATCGGCGTGAACGATCCGTTGGGACAAAATCCTACAGGCTTGCCTTTCACCTCGAACATCTTCGATCTGTTCAAGCCTTGGCTCGGCTTGCGCGGCAACGACACCCAGACCCGGCAACGCAAGTCTGTCGCGCGCGGTGAGGAGCTCTTCAACACGACGCCGATTAACATCACCGGCGTTGCAGGACTCAACGATGCTCTCAATGTAGCAAGCATCTCCGGATTCTGTGGCACCTGCCACGACACGCCGAATGTCGGCGACCATTCGGTCAAGGCGCCGTTGAACATCGGCGTCGCGGATGCCGGGGCCAAGTCACCTCCGGCCCTCGACATTACCGGATTGCCGGTCTTCACGCTCCAATGCACGCAAGGCCCGCTTGCGGGGCAGACTTTTACGGTTACCGATCCGGGTCGCGCGTTGATTTCAGGCAAGTGCGCCGACATCGGCAAGCTCAAGGGACCGATCCTGCGCGGCTTAGCCGCCCGTGCACCGTTCTTCCATAACGGCTCGGCGGAGACGCTGCTGGATGTGGTCAACTTCTATGACCAGCGTTTCAGCATCGGCTTCACCGATCGGGACAAACAGGACTTGGTCAATTTCCTCAATACGCTCTGAGGCGCTGCGATCGGAAATCCCTCGCGGCATCCCGTTAAACGACTTTTTGCTGCCAATACGTCGTAGTACCCGATGTCCGCTTGGCGTCAAAAGTGGACGTGAGGCCGTCCAGTGTGGTGCCGGCCGGTAGCTTCGAAAGCCGGCCGGCGTCAGCTTTCTCAGCGCACCGGCATGTTATTTCGGCCCGCCGTCCGGCCGCCCAGTGCGCCCGCGGCTGATTGTTCGTTGAAAAACATTGCTACCGGACACCGTTCGTGGTGCCATTTCCCGCCAAACCACCTGAAATCGCGGAAGAAATCCCGCAACCCGGTGTCCGCCTCGAAAGAACGCCATCCACCGGCACGGCAATACTGCCGTTTTACGTTGCCGATTACATGGCTAAGATGCTGGCCCGCTGTCCGCTCGCGTAAAGGCTCTGTAGAGTCATCCCATGGCCAAACCAGCAGTTATTCTCATCGGCGCCGACAAGGGTGGCGTCGGCAAGACCACCGTGGCGCGTACTCTGCTCGATTATTTCGGCGCGCATCAGACCCCGGTGCGCGCTTTCGATACGGAATCGCCGCGCGGCACGCTCAAGCGGTTCCATCCTGACATCACCGAGGTGGTGGACGTCACGCGCGTGCCCGATCAGATGAAAATTTTCGACACGCTCGGCAGCGCCGAGGCCAAGGTGACCGTCATCGACGTGCGCGCGGGACTGTTGTCGTCGACCCTGCAAGCGCTCACCGATATCGGCTTCATCGATTCCGCGAAAAAGGGCCAGATCACCTTCGCCGTGTTCCATATCCTCGGGCCCTCGATCGCCTCGCTGCAGGAAATCGCGGAAACCTCCGACGTGGTCGGCGATGCCAACTATTTCCTGGTGAAGAATTTCATCAACAACACCACCTTCTTCGAGTGGGATCCGGCGACCTACAATTCCTATTTCAAGAAAATCCGCGGCGCGATGGAAGTCGCCGTTCCCAAGCTCAACGAGATGGCGTGCGAGCAGGTCGAGGTGGCGAGCGTGCCGTTCGTCAACTTCATCGGCAACAAGAACGGCAAGGGCGACCCAGCCAATTATTCGTTCGTGCTGCGCGGCTACGTTCGTCACTGGCTCGGCAACGTCTGGAACGAGTACGACCGCGTCAAGCTGATCGACCTGGTCGGGTCGAAATCGGAAAACAACGCCCGCCAGGCCGCCGGCTGACAGGCCGTCAGGCGCGCCGGTCAACGGCGGCGGCGGTGAAGGAATGTCGCTCCGCAGCTCCGTCATTATCGTTGCATCGCCGCGTCCGCGCGTCGGCAAGACGTTGCTCGCGCGCCTGCTCATCGATTACCAGCTTCACAACGAGCGCGCGGTTGTGGGCTTCGACCTCAACGGCGACAACGCGGCGCTTGCGCAATTTTTGCCCGAGCGTGCGGCCATCGCCGACATCGGCAGCATCACCGGCCAGATGGCGCTGTTCGATCGCCTGGTGGCGGACGACGGAATCGCCAAGGTCGTCGATCTCGGCCACGAAACGCTCGAAGCGTTCGTCACCGTGGCGAGCGAGATCGGTTTTGCCGAGGAAGCGCGGCGGCACGGGGTCGCGCCCGCGGTCCTCTACGTGATGACACCCGACATGACCTCGGTCGAAGCCTACAAGGCGCTGCGCAAGCGTTTGCCGCAGGCGATGCTGGTGCCGGTGCAGAACATGATGCTCGGCGACGGGCCGTATCGCGACAAATATCCGGCGAGCGCCACGCCGGTGCGGCTGCCGGTGCTGGCGCCGGCGATGCGGAAGTTCGCGGACCGGCCGCCATTCTCTTTTGCGGCGGCGTCGAGCACGTCCGCGATTGACGTTCCGATCGACCGGCATCTCGAGCTCTCGCACTGGGTGCGGCGTATTTTTCTCGAGTTCCGTGAAATGGAACTCCAGCTTTTGCTCGTCGATCTTCAATCGTCGCTGCAAGCTCAACAGTAATTTGCGACAATTTTATCGATTTGGAACCAAACGGGCTCGTTTGGGCAAAAAAAATTTAGCGGGCCCTGGAACGGAGGGAATCGTTGCGCGTTTTCCCGGTCGGACTCCGAAGCGCCAGAAAGCGGGAAAACGAGGAGGGACGCGCCATGTGGATCTCTCTGTTCAGTATTGTTGCCGCCATCGCCGTTGCGTTAAGCGTGGCTGCCATCGTTGTGGAATCCTACAACGACGCGCACGGCAAGCGGGCGCGCCTGTAATTTGGACGTCGGAATCCTGTAGTTAGGACATCGGTAGCTTCGTGTTTTGGGCGGTCCAGAAGGGCCGCCCATTTCTGCTATAGTGGCAGCCCCGCTATTGCCCGCCCCGGATATCCATGCCGCCCTTATTGCTGTCGTTGCGTTTCGCGCCGCTGTTCTGGTGCCAGTTCTTTTCGGCGTTCACCGACCTTTTTCTGAAAACGGCGCTGGTGTTCCTGATCCTGTTCCGGCCGAACAATGTGGACGCGGGCGCGCTGATCACGCTCGCGAGCGCGATCTTCATCGCGCCATTCTTTTTCTTCTCGGGGTTGGGCGGTGAGCTTGCCGACCGTTACGACAAGGCGCTGATCGCGCAGCGCCTCAAGTTCGCGGAAATTGCGGTTGCCGCGGTAGCAGTTGCCGGCTTCGTGCTCAATTCGATCGTCGTGCTGTTTGTCGCGCTGGCCGGCTTCGGTGTGATTGGGGCGCTGTTCGGGCCGATCAAATACGGCATCCTGCCGGATCATCTTCGGCGCGAGCAACTCCCCACCGCCAACGCGCTGGTCGAGGGCGCGACCTTCATCGCCATTCTCACCGGCACTATTGCCGGCGGAATCGCGGCGACCGGTGGCGGCGATGTGTGGATTTTCTCAGGGTTGGTGATGGGCTTTGCGCTCGCCTGCTGGGGATCGAGCCTGCTGATCCCGCCGACCGGTGAGGGCGCGCCGCAGCTTCAGATTCGCGCCAACATCGTCGCTTCGACCATGGGCATGCTTCGCCATTTGCGCGCCGACGCGCGGCTGTGGTGGGGCGGGCTGGTGACGAGCTGGTTCTGGCTGTTGGGCATTGTCGTTACGTCGTTGCTGCCGACGCTGATCAAGACGCCGATCGGTGGCAACGAGCTGACGGTCACGATTTATCTTGCCGTGTTTTCCATCGCGATCGGCGCCGGCTCCGGCATCGCGGCATGGATCGCGCACGGGCGCATCGTGCTCTGGCCGACGCTGCTTGCCGCTGTCCTGCTAGGCCTTTTTTCGCTTGATATCGGCATAGCGACCATTGGAAGACCGGACACATCTGTGGTGCTGCCGCCCGCCGCGGTCTTTGCGAGCGTGCTTGGAATTCGCACCCTTCTCGACATCGCCGGCTTTGCGGCTTCGGGCGGGCTCTTCATCGTGCCGGCGTTTGCGGCGGTGCAGGCCTGGGCCGGGCCCGACTACCGGGCGCGCACCATCGCCGCCGTCAACGTCATCAATGCGGCGTTCATGGCAGGCGCTACCTTCGGCATCGCGGCTTTGCAGAAAACCGGCGTCACGATTCCGATGCTGTTCTTGTCTCTTGGAGTGACGACGCTCGTGGTGGCGTTCGCGATCTGGCGCACCATGCCAAAGGCCGATTGATTATTTTTTCTTGCGCATCTTCAGCACGCGATCGACCATCTCGCCGGCGACGCCAAGGTAGTGCGCCGGATCGACCATCTTCTCCAGCTTCTTGCGGTCGGCGTGCTTGCGAATTTCCTTGTCTTCTTCGAGAAGGTCGATGAGCGGCCGGCCGGTCTTCACCACCTCGCGGCAGATGTCGTAGACGACGTCATGCGCCCTGTTACGCCCCATCGCGCCGCCAAGGCCCATCATCACCGCTTCCGACATGATCAGACCATTGGTGATGCCGAGATTCTCCTTCATCTTTTTCTCGTTGACCTGCAAGCCTTCGACCACAAAGCGTGTCTGCGCCAACGCGCCGGCCGCGAGCATGAAGATTTCCGGCAGTACGATCCATTCGATTTCCCACGGGCCGGTGGAGCGCTCGTGGTCCTCGACCTGCGCTTCCAGAAGTGCGGCGACGTGCTGCTTTGCCACTGCGGTCTGCGCGGTGATGTAAACCGACGAAATCGGATTGCGCTTCTGCGGCATGGTCGAGGACGAGCCGCGGCCCTGGTGGAACGGTTCGTAGACTTCCTCGACTTCTGTCTGCATCAGCAGCTTCACGTCGAAGGCGATCTTGCCGCACGTGCCGGTGACGAGGCCGAGAAAGCAGCCGACCTCGGCGATGCGGTCGCGCACCGTGTGCCACGAGATTTCCGGCTCGCCGAGCTTCAATTCCTTCATCAGCCCTTTGAGAACTTTCAACCCGTCCTTGCCGAGCGAGGACAGCGTGCCGGCGGCGCCGCCGAATTCGCCGACCAGCACACGCGCGCGCAACTCCTTCAGGCGCTGCTTGTGACGCTCGAAGGCAGCGAGCAAGGTCGCCATCTTGTAGCCGAAGGTGATCGGCACCGCCTGTTGCAGGTTGCTGCGCCCGGCCATCGGCGTGTTGCGATATTTCTTGGCGAGCTTCGCGAGCGCGTCGGAAATGCCGTCGATTTCCTTTTCCAGCAGATCGAGCGCTTCGCGGATTTGCAGAATGGTCGCTGTATCGGTGATGTCCTGCGTTGTGGCGCCCCAGTGGCACCACTCACCGAGGCCGTCCTTGCACAGCTTCACCAGCTGCTGCACCACCGGCAGGACCGGATAGCCGATCTTCTCGGTCGCCTCTTTCAGTTTCGCCATGTCGATTTTCTTGGCGTCGCAATGGCGCACAATTTCCGCGGCGGCGTTCTTCGGAATGATGCCGAGCCGGCCTTGCGCGCGCGCCAGCGCCGCCTCGAAGTCGAGATATTTCTGCACGCGGTTCTCGTCCGAGAACACGTTCCGCATCGCCTCGGTGGTGAAAATGTCGCGAAATACCGCGGAATCGAAGATCGTGGCGGGCATTGAAGGATCTCCGGAATAGTCGTCGCGGCGCACGTTAGCGTTTCGGGCCGTCCGATCAAGCACATGTCCGACATGGCAGGTGCGGCAGGCGCCGCCGTTGCCGCCCGATAGGCTGGTTGCTAGGCTTTGCGCAAGAACGACAACAACGCGTTTTGGGAGGATGCAATGCCAATGTCGCTCAATCGTCGCCACCTGCTCGGCGGAAGCGCCGCCGTCAGCCTAGCTGCCACGTTTCCTCGGCGCCTGCGCGCGCAGGAGCCAAGAACCAAAATTCGTGTCGGTCTCGTTCGGCTGATTTCGTCGGGGCCAATTTTCATCGCCGAAGCAAAGAAATTCTTCGACAAGGTCAACCTCGACGTCGAACTCAAGTATTTTGCCGACGGCGCCCTGGCCATGCCGGCGCTGGTGGCGGGCGAACTCGACCTGACCGCCTCGACGCTCAATGCCGGCTTGTTCAACGCCGTTGCCAAGGGCGCGCCTTACAAGCTCATTCTCGACCGCGGCATCGAAAAGCCGGGCTCCGGCTCCATGACGATCGTTGCCAGCAACGCGATGATCGAGGCGGGCTACACTTCGGTCGACAAGGCCAAGCTCCTCAAAGGCAAAAAGATCGCGATCCAGGCGCCCGGCAGTATTGATCAATTTTTGTTTGGCCGCGCGGCGGAGAAGGCCGGGCTCGATCCGATGCGCGACCTTAACTGGTCGAGCGGCACTCCCTATCCGGACATGATCAAGTTCATGGGTGTGGGGCAGGCCGACGCAGCGAATATTCCGGTGCCGCTTGCCTTTCTCGCCGAGAAGAACAAGGTCGGCAAGATTATCGGTGCCGGGTCGGATATCGAGCCGAACGCGCAGCTTGCTTGCTGGGTGATGTCGTCGAAATTCCTGTCTGAAAACAAATCGGCGGCTGTGCGATTCTCAATGGTCCATACTCACGCGGGCCGCTTGTTCAATAAAGCGGCGGCGGCCAAGGACCCGGAGACGATCAAGATCATCTCCGAGGCGACCAAGGTGCCGGAGCCGTTGATCAAGCTGGCGGCGCCGCGTTGGACATGGTTCGACGAAAAGGGAATGCCCAACGTCGACTCGTGTCTCGCTCAGGGTAAGTTCTGGAACCAGATCAAGCTGGTGAACGCGACCGTCAGCAAGGAGCGGCTGTTCGATCTTTCTCCGGCGGTCGAAGCCGATGCGCAGCTGAGCAAGAGCAATCCGTTCACCTAAAGTATCGGTGATGGAATGCCTGCGGTCGCTATCGAGTTCGACGAAATCGGGTTGACGTTTCCGTCCGCTTCTGCCGAGCCGACGGTTGCGCTGAATGCTGTGAGCTGCAGCTTCGAGCCCGGTAAGGTAACCGCGCTGATCGGGCCGAGCGGTTGCGGCAAGAGCACGTTGCTGCAGATTGCGCGCGGATTTCTCGATCCGACATACGGCAATCTTCGTTTCGTCGAGCGCGGCAGCGGCGGCACTACATCGCGGCCGGCGATGTCGACGGTGTGGCAGGCATTCAATCTGTTTCCTTGGCTCACCGTTACCGAAAACGTCGCATTCGGCCTCAGCGTCGCCGGGGTGCCGCACGCCGAACGTGAAGCCCGCGCCCGCAAAGCCATTGCCGCCGTCGACTTGACCGGGTTCGAGGACCGATATCCGCGCCAGCTTTCCGGCGGCATGCGCCAGCGCGTCGGCATCGCCCGTGCGCTGGTGATGGAGCCGGAAGTCTTGCTGCTCGACGAGCCGTTCGGTGCGCTCGACGCCCAGACCCGCCTTGTGTTGCAAGAGCAACTGGCGCGCCTGGTGGAGACCAGCGGAACGACCGCAATCCTTGTCACGCATTCGATCGAAGAAGCGATCCTGCTGGCCGATACGATTATCGTCATGACGGCCAGGCCCGGCCGGGTCGCCGCTCGCATCGAGGTCGATCTGCCGCGCCCGCGCAGCGTTGCGACCACCCGCGATCCCGGTTTCGCTGCTCTCTTCGACCGCATCTACGAATTGCTGCGCGACGAAGTGATGCGAGCGATGGTCAGCGACCGCAATGATTGAAAAAATGGAAGCCGCCCCTGTTGTCGGTAGCGGCGTGCCGGCCAAACACCCGGACGTCGCGCGGCGTTCGTTGCTCGATAATCCGCGTTTTCTGGGATGGGGTTCGATCGCTCTGGTGCTGCTGGTTTGGGAATTGGTAGCGCGTCTTACCGGCGTTTCCGCACTTTACCTGCCGCGCCCTTCGCAAATCGTCGTTACGCTGATCGCCATGTTCGGAAGCGGCGGGTTGGCGATCGATCTCGGCGTTACGCTCTGGCGCATCTTTGCCGGCTTCGCCATTGCGCTGGTTGCCGGCACTTTGCTGGGCTTGTGGATCGCGACATCGTTTCGCACGCGTGCGATCGCCGACATGTTTATTGCCGCGCTTTATCCGCTGCCGAAAATAACGCTCATCCCGCTTCTGATTATTTGGCTCGGCACCGGCGGGCCCTTCATGCTGTCGATCAGTTTTCTCGGCGCGATCTTTCCGATTGTCATCAATACTGTCCTTGGCGTGAGCCAATGCGATCCCGGGCTGGTGCTGGCCGCGCGCGATCTCGGCGCGACGCAGCGGCAGATTATGCGCCGCGTGCTGCTGCCGAGCGCGATCCCGTCGATCTTCGCCGGTATCCGGCTCGGTCTCGGCGTGTCGATCATTCTGGTGGTCGCGGCCGAAATGGTTGTCGGCAAGGCTGGACTCGGCGCGCGGTTGTATCTTGCCGGACAGATCCTCGAAACCGAGCAGGTTTTTGCCGTGCTGATTGTTCTGGCCGTGCTCGGCATCATCGTCACCAAGGCGCAGGATGCCATCGACGCGTCGCTCGGTAACTGGCGCGTCGACTAACCTCGATTCATACGAAAGGGAGTGCTTGCTATGACCGTGATGACCAAGCCGCAAAGCAGTTTTAAGCTCGAGGCCGTGCATCCCAAGCCGGAAGAGGCACACACCATGCCTTATGCCCCGGCGATCCACGTCGTGGGGGCTTGCGACCTGATGTTTATTTCAGGCGCCACGTCTTCGCCGCTCTACCACAAGCATCCGCACGTCGATGAAGAGCACGTGCAGCCGCACGCCATCGAAGAGCAGACAAAGCGCGCGATGGAGTCGATCAAATCCATCCTCGACGCAAAGGGTGCGACCTGGCGCGACGTTGTCAAGATCACGAAGTACCTAACCGATTTTCGCGATGCCGACCGCATGCACATGACCATGGGCAAATATTTCGGCGACTGGCGGCCGGCCAGCACGACGGTGTGCATCAACCAGTTGTCGTCGCCGGGCGCGCGCGTCGAGCTCGACATGATCGTGGCGCTGCCCAAGTCGGCGCAGTGACGCTTCCCGGTCGTCTTGCCCGCATCGTCGATGCGGAATATCCGCGCTTTTCCGGCGGCGAGATGGCGCGCCGGCGGAAGGCGATGGAAACGCTGCTCGCCGAAGCGCAGTGCGAACATCTCGTGTTCTGCGGCGCCAATCGCGTCGGCTCGGCGGTGCAGTGGCTGACGCAATGGCCGGTGACCGCGGAGGCGGTCGGTGTGTTCACGCCGGGGCAGCACGACGCGCTGTTCGTGCAATTCGTAAACCACGCGACGCAGGCGCGCATCCTGGCCGACAAGGCCGACGTGGCATGGGGCGGCGAATCCTCGATTGCGGCGGCAATCAAGGTGCTGGAGCAGCGCGGCGCAAAGAAGGATCGCATCGCTTACGTAGGTCCGCTCAGCGCCGATCAGCACGCGGCATTGATGTCACGCGTCGGCGCGCCGAAAAATCTCAACCGCGCCTACACGCGGCTGCGGCAGGTGAAATCGGCGGAGGAAATCGACTGGCTGCGCGTCGGTACGCATTTTTCCGATCTCGGCATGGCGGCGCTGCGCGACGGCCTTAAAGCCGGGCTGACCGAGCGCGAATTAGGCGATCTCGTCGAACGCGCTTACGTCGCAAGGGGCGGAACGCATTTCATCCATTACATCGGTGCAACGCCGATGCGTGCGCCGAGCGTGCCGGTGCCGCGGCAATTTCCCTCGACCCGCCGCGTGCAGAAAGGCGACGTCATTGTCGCGGAAATCACCGCCGCGTTCTGGGACCATCCCGGGCAAGTGCTGCGCAGCTTCGCGTTTGGGGAGGAACCGCCGCAACTTTATCGCGACCTTCATGCGGCGGCGGACAGCGCGTTCGACGCGATCGCCGCTGTGCTCAAGGCGGGCGCCATGCCGGCGGACGTGATCGAGGCATCAGGCGTGATCGAGGACGCCGGCTTCACCATCATCGACGACCTGCTGCACGGTTACGGCGGCGGCTATCTGCCGCCGATCCTCGGCAGCAAGAGCCGCCCTGCCGGGCCCATTCCGCAGGAGCCGTTCCGCGCTGGGCAGACGGTGGTGATCCAGCCCAATGTGGTGACGCGCGATCACGTCGCCGGCGTGCAGACCGGCGAGATGGTGCTGATTACCGAAACCGGCATCGAGCGGCTGCACACATTTCCGCGCGGTTTTGCGGCTATTTGAGCTGCTCCGCCATCCAGTCGGCGCTTTGTGAGCGCCAGCGGTAGGCGCGGTTGGTGGCGATGTGGTTGCCGTCTTCGATCATCATCAGCTCGACCGGGCCTTTGACCTCTCGCGCGAGGCGCTCGGCGTCGGCGGCCGGTACGATGCGGTCGTGCCGTCCGTTCACGATGAAGATTGGGCAGGTGATGTTCTGCGCTGCTCCTTCGAGCGACAGCGTCAGCGCGTTCTTGCGCGCTTCGTCCTGTGTCTTGCAGTGGCTGCGCACGCGGAAGGCTTCGCGCGTCAGCTCCGGCAGGCCATCCCACGCCGCGCCGAAGTTGAACGGGCCGCCGAGCGCAATGCAGGCCTTGATGCGCCTGTCGAAGGCGGCGGCGCGCGGCGCGTAATAACCGCCGAGGCTGACGCCCCACATGCCGATGCGCCTGGTGTCGAGATCGCGCCGCGTCTCGACGAAATCGATCACGGCCTTGACCGGCACTTCGTAGTCGCCGCGGATGGCGAGATCGTATTGCGCCTCGCCCTGGCCCGGTCCTTCGAACACCAGCGTCGCTACGCCGCGCGCCAGGAATGGCGCTTCGTAAGCGTCGGTCTCTTCCTTTGTTGAATCGAGCCCGACCGCCATCACGAGCACCGGCGGCTTTTCCACGCCGGCCGGCTTGCGCAAAATGCCGGCGAGCGTCTTACCCTGATAGGGGATTTCCACGCGCTCGCCCGCCGGGCGCAAATGGGGCAGCGCCTCCTGCCGGCAGTCGATGCCTTTCTTGTGCGCGACTTTCATCTGCGGAACGTCGTGCACGAACAGGAACGCGGCGAAATGGTAATAGACGCCGGCGCGCTGCAGGCATTCACCCGCGGTGAGGAATTTCTTTTTCGCCAGCGCGTCGCGGCCGATTTGCTCGTGATGCGCGGCGCGCGCCGACCAGGCGCGGCACCAGTCGGCGTCGTAGCTCGCGATCGAGCCGGTGACTTCATCAAAATCAGTGAGCACAACGCCGTTGGCGATAAAGCGCGGGCCCCAATGCGAAATCGCAGCCTTCAGCCGTGGATCGGATGACATGGATGTCCTTGCGGATTGTGGTGGAAGTCAGCCTGTTTGCTCGTCGCGGCGGTACCAGGGCAGGAAGCGCCGCGTCGCCCAGCCGACCATGACTTCAAAACCGACGCCGAACGCAGCGAGCAGCACCACGCCGACGAAAGCCTCGTTGTGATGATAAGAGCGGGAATTATAGAGGATGTAGTAGCCGAGCCCGCCGATCGAGATGAAGAACTCCGCCACCACCGCGCCGATCAGAGCGCGGCCGGCGGCGAGGCGGAAACCGGCAAGCAAATAGGGCATCGACGAGGGCAGCACAATGTCGGACATCATGCGCAGCCGGCCGGAGCGAAACGAGCGCGCCACCTCGAGGAATTCGCGCGGCACCGAACGCGCGCCGTCGGCGACATTGACGATGATCGAGAATATGGCGGCGAAAACAATTGTCGCGATGCGGGTGCCGGCCGAATAGCCAAACCACAACGAGAACAGCGGCAGGATGACGATCATCGGCATGGCGTAGAAGAAATTGACGTATTGCCGGATCGCTTTCTCAAATCCCGGACTGCGGCCCATCGCCAGGCCGATGAGTGTGCCGAAGACGAGCGCGATCGCCAGCCCTTCGGCGACGGCGAGTAGCGTATTGCCGGTCGCCTGCTGGAATTTCGGATCGGCGATCACCTGTGGCACTGCCATCAGCACGCTGCTCGGCTTGGCGACGTAAGGCGGCGCCAGCATGCGCACCGCGATCTCCCAGACCAGCAGGAGGACCAGCCCGGCGATCAGCCGCGGCACGAATGTGCCGAGCAGGCGCCTGGAGAGCGGCGGTGCTTTCGGCGCGCTGACGAGCGAGGTGGAAACAACAGTGGACATCTATTGTCTCCAGCGCGCGAAGTGGCGCTCGATCATCAAGCCGACGCGCATCAGTCCGACGCCGATCAGGCCGATCACGAAAATCGAGGCGAACACGCCGCCGGTGTCGAAATTCTGCGAGGCGCCCATGATGAGCTGGCCGAGGCCGGTGGAGCTCAGGAAAAATTCCGCCGCGATCATGCCGACGAGCGCACGGCCGATCGCCTGGCGCACGCCGGTCATCATGTAGGGCAGCGTGTACGGCAGCATCACCTCGCGCCAGAGCGCCCACTCGTTCGAGCGGAACGAATGTGCGACCTCGATCAATTCCGGCTTGATGCTGCGCGCGCCTTCTACCGTATTGTAGATGACCGGAAATACGGCGAAGAGAAAAACCACGAGCACTTTCGGCGCAAAGCCGAAACCCATCATCGACAGGATGAATGGGATCAGCGCGACCAGCGGCGTCGCGTAAATGATCATCAGATATGGCTCGACGCCGATCCGCATGACGCGCACGCGCGCGAGCAGCATGCCGAGCGGCACGCCGACGGCCAGCGCGATGGCGAAGCCGGTGATGAACAGCTTCGCCGATTCGACAAGCTGGGGGAGAAATTCGCCGTCGGCGATCAACTGCCACAGCCGCACCAGCGTGGCGGAAAATGGGACCATGAACGCCGCGCTGGTGCTTCGCCCGGCGATTTCCCACACCACAAGGCCGGCGATGAGACTCAGCCAGAACGGCGCGTAGCGGCGGAGAGTCGTTTGCACGTGGGTCGACCTGTTACGGTGTCATCGCC
>JBAUHH010000533.1:0-6235 GCA_049680165.1 Pseudolabrys sp. | reverse complement strand
CCGCCGAGACCGCACGCGCCACCGTCGAGTCGCTCGGCGGCGCGCTCGAGCAGACGATGAACGCGCTCGATCCTTACCTCTTGCAGCTTCGCCTCGGACAGCGGACGCGCCATGCGTGAGCCGTCATTCTGGTGGCGCAAGCCCGGACTGACAGCCGCGCTCTATTCGCCCGTCGCCGCCGTTTATGGCGCCATCGCCGCGCGCCGCATGGCGTGGCCAAGCTTCCGCGCCGCCGTGCCAGTCATCTGCATCGGGAATTTCACGCTCGGCGGCAGCGGCAAGACGCCGGCAGCAATCGCCGTCGCGCGCATGCTGACCGAAGCCGGCGCGCGGCCGTTTTGCCTCAGCCGGGGATATGGCGGCAGCCTCGCTGGGCCGGTGCGCGTCGATGTCGCCCCACAAAGTGCAAGCGAGATCGGCGACGAAGCGCTGCTGCTGGCGCGCGCCGCACCCACCATTGTCGCGCGCGACCGCGTCGCCGGCGCGCAGGCTGCGATCGCTGCCTGCGCAAGCGTCATCGTGATGGATGACGGATTGCAGAATCCGTCGCTGGCGAAGGATCTGACCATCGGCGTCGTCGATGGCCGCCGCGGCATCGGCAACGGCAAGGTGTTTCCGGCCGGACCGCTGCGCGCGCCGCTTGAGGCGCAGCTCGCGCGCGTCGATGTTCTGCTGATCGTCGGCGAGGCCGCGGGCGCCACCGATATAGCGGCAAACGCAAAGACGCTTGGATTGCCGGCGTTGCATGCCAGGCTGGTGCCCGATCCCGCCGCCATCACGGCGCTTAAAGATCGCAAGGTTCTCGCCTTCGCCGGCATCGGCGATCCGGAGAAATTCTTCACAACCGTCAAAGATGCCGACATCGCTGCGCCGGTGTGCAAGGCGTTTGCCGATCATCATCCGTTCACCGGCGAGGAAGCCGCCGCGCTGGTGATGCAGGCCGAGCACGATGGCCTGAGCCTGCTTACGACAGAAAAAGATCAAGCGCGCCTGGGTGGCAATCCGATGCTGGCGGCGCTCGCCGCCAAGGCACACACGCTGCCGGTCACATTGTCGGTGGATGAAGTGGATGAATTGCGCCGGCTCGTGCTGGCGAAAATGCGGAAATAAAATCAGGCCCCGCGCTGCGGGCGCATGCGCTGGAGCACCGCTTCCGGCGTAGCGTAGGCTTCCTGCAAATCGACGTTCCAGTATTTGAGCTCTTCGAGCGGGATCGGCACACCGGTGACCGCGCAGCGCACGAAGGCGCCGGGCCGCACCACGCGGAAATCGCCGTCGAGGTATTTCACCTCGGCCTCGCCGTTCATCGGCGGAGAGCGATCGTATCGATTGAGCAAGGGAACTTCCCTCCAGCGCGGCGCGAAATTACTTCCACAAGATAGTCGTTCGGCCGCGGTGGCGAAACCCCGCTCCGCCAGAATCGCTAGGCGCCGAACAGGCTGCCTTGCCCGCTCGGTCCGCCCTGCCCCTCGCCGCCGCGCCGCGGACGGGGCTTGGCTGCTGCGGACGCGCCTTGATCGTCGGCGGTCGCGCCAACACGCCCGTCGGAAAATTCGATATCGAGCCGCATGCGGCCGCCGATCGTCGCCGCGCTGCGCAACGGGCGGCCGTTGCCATCGCGCACCAGCGCGTAGCCGCGTTTGAGTACTTCGCGGTAAGAGAACGCCGTCAACAACTGGCCAGCCGAACGTACCCGTTGCTCGCGCCGGTCGAGATATACGCGGTAACAATGCAAGCGCCGTTCGCCTAACGCTTTGACGACCTCTTTGCCACGCGCGATACGTTGCTTCAATAAGAGCGGCGACAGCCGCGCCGCTGCGCGACCAAATTGCCGGTGATGGACTTGCGCGTTCGCCAGCAGCGCGCGCGGCAATCGTGCCGCGCAGGCGTCGAGCCGCTGGCGCGGCGCCGCCAAAATTTCGTCGAGCGCCGGCAGCGCGCGCGACAGCAGATACAATTCCTTGCGGCGCTGCTCGACGGTGCGCCGCCAGCACGCGAGCTTGCGGCTCATCAGCGCGGCGATCTGCGCCATGAGTTCGGAGCGCACCGGCACGGCGATCTCGGCGGCCGCCGTCGGCGTCGGCGCGCGCCGGTCGGCGGCGAAATCGATCAGCGTCACATCGGTCTCGTGGCCAACTGCCGAAATGAGCGGGATCATGCTGTCCGCCGCCGCGCGCACCACGATCTCCTCGTTGAAGGACCAGAGATCCTCCAGCGAGCCGCCGCCGCGCGCGACGATGATGAGATCGGGCCGCGGGATTTTCCCGCGCTCCGGCAACGCGTTGAATCCGCGGATCGCGTTGGCGACTTCCGCGGCGGAGCTTTCGCCCTGCACCCGCACCGGCCACACCAGCACGCGGCGCGGAAAACGATCCTCCAGCCGGTGCAGGATGTCGCGGATCACCGCGCCGGCCGGCGACGTCACCACGCCGATCACCTCCGGCAGGAACGGCAGCAGCTGCTTGCGCGCCTCGTCGAACAGGCCTTCCGCCGCAAGCTTCTTCTTGCGCTCCTCCAAGAGCTTCATCAGCGCGCCGATGCCGGCGGGCTCCAGTGTGTCGATGACGATCTGGTATTTCGACGAGCCGGCGAAGGTGGTGAGCTTGCCGGAGACGATGACGTCGAGGCCCTCCTCGGGCTTCACCCGCATGCGGCCCCAGACGCCCTTCCAGACCACCGCCTCGAGCACGGCCTTGTCGTCCTTCAGTCGGAAATAGACGTGGCCGGAGGGCGATGCGCCCTTGAACCCGGACACCTCGCCGCGCACCCGCACATAGCCGTAGGCGTCCTCCACGGTCTTGCGCAGCGCCGCCGACAGCTCGGAGACGGTCCATTCCATTACGTTGTTGAGCGCGGCTTCAGGCACGGGGCGAATCTCTTGCGGGAGCGAGGCGGCATGCTACACAAAACCACTTGTCATTGCCGGGCTTGACCCGGCAATCCATCAGCCTCTTTCAGATGGATGGATGCCCGGGTCAAGCCCGGGCATGACGCGGGGAGAATATCCTGCATGAACATTCTTCTCCTCGGTTCCGGCGGGCGCGAACACGCGCTGGCGTGGAAAATGGCGGCAAGCCCGCTCTGCGAGCGGCTCTATTGCCTGCCCGGCAATGCCGGCATCGCTCAGGTGGCCGAATGTACGCCGGTCGACATCACCGACCATGCGGCGGTGATCGCCTTCGCCAGAGAGAACAAAATCGATTTCGTCGTGGTCGGGCCGGAAGCGCCATTGTGCGCCGGCGTCGCGGACGACCTCGAAGCCGCCGGCTTCAAGACTTTCGGGCCCAGCAAATGGGCGGCGCGGCTGGAAGGCTCCAAGGGCTTCACCAAGGATCTGTGCAAGGCCAATAATATTCCGACCGGCGCCTATGAGCGCTTCAAGGGCGCGGCGGCCGCGAAGGATTACGTGCGCAAGAAAGGCGCGCCGATCGTGGTGAAGGCCGACGGGCTTGCCGCCGGCAAGGGCGTGGTGGTGGCGGAGACCGTCAAGGAAGCCGAAGACGCCATCGACATGATGTTCGGTGGCGGGCTGGGCGCACCCGCGTGGGAAATCGTGATCGAGGAATTCTTGAGCGGCGAGGAAGCGTCGTTCTTCGCGCTGTGCGACGGCGAGACCGCGATCTCGCTTGCGTCGGCGCAAGACCACAAGCGCGTGTTCGACGGCGACAAGGGACCGAACACCGGCGGCATGGGCGCCTACTCGCCCGCACCGATCATGACCGACGCGATGAACAAGCGCGCGATGGACGAGATCGTGCTGCCGACCGTGCGCGCGATGAAAGCGATGGGGGCGCCCTACAAGGGCGTGCTGTTCGCCGGACTGATGATCACCGCCGGCGGCCCGAAGCTGATCGAATACAACGTGCGCTTCGGCGATCCCGAAACACAGGTGCTGATGCTGCGCATGATGTCGGACTTGGTGCCGGCGCTGCTTGCCGCGCGTGACGGCGTGCTCAAGAACTTCGATCTGCGCTGGTACCCCGATGCGGCTCTTACGGTCGTGATGGCGGCGAAAGGCTATCCGGGAAATTATGCCAAGGGATCGGTGATCGAAGGACTCGATGACGCGGCGAAAGTGGAAGGCGTGGAAATTTTTCACGCGGGTACAAAATCCGACGGTAACCGAATCCTCTCCAGCGGCGGACGCGTGCTCAACGTCAGCGCGATCGGTAAAAACGTGCGCGAATCACAGCAACGCGCTTATGCCGCGATCGACCGAATCAGGTGGCCGGATGGATTCTGCCGCCGTGACATCGGCTATCGCGCGATCGCGCGTGAGACTTTAGGCCAATAAATTTCGCGTATCATTGCCGCGTGTGATGAATGAAGTGATTTTTCATTATTGATAATTGCACGCGAGCGGTAATCGAATAATCGATTCAGAAATTCCTTCACGTTGATCTCAACGTCGCACACGCGCGTGTCACGATTGCGTGCACTTGTGATTACGATCACACATTTGGCGAATCATTTCATACATGTTCGGTGCTGCTCGCATGCACGTGCTCTTCAGGCGCGTTTCGTTTCTAGCTTTGCGTGACGGGCGATAACGAACGGAGAAAAGACAATGACGAAATATCTGATTGCCGTTGCGCTTGCGGCTTTGGTCGCAACCCCGGCTCTGGCAGCTTCCAGAAATCACGCCTATCGCGATCAGGCGTCAGCGGCCTACGCGTCCGATCCGAGCGGCTACGCCTTCGGCGCACCGATCGCCAACACGGTCGTGCGCAATGGCGAAATCCTTGGCTCCGATCCGGACCCGACCATCCGCATGGATCTGCTTCGCCAAGGCGATCAACTCAACACGAACGGCAACTAATCTCGTCGCCGTTTTCTGTGACGCAAAACCCGGCCGAAAGGCCGGGTTTTGTTATTTAAGCGGCATCCCCCTGCATGGCCTTGTGTGACGCGGGCGCGCCTTTAAAGTCGCGGCCCGGATGGACCCCGCCATGCCCGATCTCGCCGATCTTTACCCGGATTTTGCCTCGCACTGGATCGACACCTCGATCGGGAAAATCTTCGCGCGCAGCGGCGGCAGCGGCCCGCCGCTCTTGCTGTTGCACGGCTACACCGAGACCAACGTGATGTGGCATCGCGTGGCGCCGGCGCTCGCCGCGCGGTTTTCCCTCGTGATCCCCGACCTGCCCGGCTACGGCTGGTCGAATGCCCCGGAAGCCGACAGTACTCACGCGCCCTACGACAAGCGCTCGATGGCCAGGATCATGATCGAGGCCATGGAGAAGCTCGGCCATGCGCGCTTTCGCCTCGCCGGCCACGACCGCGGTGGACGCGTCGCCTACCGGCTCGCGCTCGACCATCCCGGCCGGGTCGAACGCATGGCAACGCTCGACATCGTGCCGACCTACGACATGTGGCACAACATGGACCGCAACCTGGCGATGAAGGTGTGGCACTGGCCGTTTCTGGCGCAGCCTTATCCGCTGCCGGAAATGCTGATCTCGAAAGCGCCCACCGCCTATCTCGAATGGAAGATGGCGAGCTGGAGCAAGGCCAGAAATCTTTCCGCCTTCGATCCGCGCGCGCTCGACCACTATCGCGCGGCCTTCGAAGACCCGATTCGCATCCACGCCCATTGCGAGGATTATCGCGCCGGGCGCGGCGCCGACCTCACCAACGATGAAGCCGACCGCGCGGCCGGCAACAAGATCGGCTGCCCGCTGCTGGCGCTGTGGGGCTCGGCCGGCATTCCGAACGAAACGAGCGGCCCGCTCGACATCTGGCGGCAATGGGCCAACGACGTGCGCGGTGAGCCGATCGACTCCGGCCATTTTCTGACCGAAGAAAATCCCGACGCCACTGCCGCGGCGCTGCTTTCCTTTTTTACCGCCGGCTGACCACAAGAGCCATTCATGCATCCCGTTCTCCGGCTGTACGAAGACATTCTCTCCAGCGCCGCGCCAGAAGGATTCGAGTTGCCGCCGGCGCCACGCATGATCTTCATCGTGCACGGCGAGGCGACCATCGGCGGCAAGCCGGTGCGCGAGGGCGAGGCGTGGCACGGCGAGACCGCCACCGACTTCAAACCGGGACCGAATGGCGTCACCGGCTGGCGCTTCGAGCTCACGCGCGGCGATACCGGTGGGCCGATCGCGTCGGTGCCGGGCCGCTCGACGCGCGAAAAGCTCAGCGCCTTTCTCGAGACCATGCCGAAAGGCGAAGTTCTGATGCGCGGCGACAGCGTCGCCTTCCCACCCGGCGGCTGCGCCTATCTGCA
>JBAUHH010000532.1:0-2452 GCA_049680165.1 Pseudolabrys sp. | reverse complement strand
TTTTCGCAATGTCCCCGGCGAACGCCGCCGACGCTCAGGCGGCCGGTTTTTCGTCTTTTTCGTCTTCCTTGTAGAGCTCTTCGCGGGAGACCTTATTTTCGGTTACTTTGGCGAGCTCGACTAGGAAGTCCACGACCTTTTCCTCAAACAGCGGCGCCCGGATGGTATCCACCGCCGCCGGGTTTTGACGGAAATAGTCCCAAACCCTTTGCTCCTGGCCGGGATACTGACGCACCTGCTCCATCAGCGCGCGATTGAGCTCTTCCTCAGTCACCGTGATGTTGTTCTTCTCACCTATTTCCGCAAGGACCAGCCCGAGCCGCACGCGCCGCTCGGCGATGCCCTGGTACTCCTTCTTCGCCTCTTCCTCGGTGGTATCCTCGTCCGCGAAGGTCTTCTTGGTGGCTTCGAGTTCGGTCGTCACCGATTTCCACACGCGCTGGAATTCGTCTTCGACGAGCGACTGCGGCGGCTCGAATTTGTGGCGCGCGTCGAGCTGGTCGAGCAGTTCGCGCTTGAGCTTCTGGCGGCTCATGCCGCTGTGCTCGCGCTGGATGCGGTCTTTCACTGCGTCGCGCAGCTTGGCGAGCGATTCAAGCCCCAGCCCTTTGGCGAAAGCGTCGTCCACCGTCACCTTGCCGGGGGTCTCGATTGACTTCACCGTGACCTCGAACTCGGCCGCTTTCCCGGCCAGATCCTGGTTGGTGTAATTCGGCGGGAACGTCGATTTTACGGTGCGTGTCTCGCCGGCGCCGGCGCCGATGAGCTGTTCCTCGAAGCCGGGGATGAATGTGCCGGAACCGATATGGACGCCGATGTCCTCGCCTTTGCCGCCTTCGAACGGAACGCCGTCGATACGGCCGATAAAGTCCACGACCAGGCGGTCGTCCTTGGCAGCCTTTTCGCCTTCGGCTTTGGGCGCGAACGGGCGGTTCTGCTCCGCGATGCGCGCGAGCGCGTCGTCGATCTCGCTGTCGGCGACGTCGGTCGTGAGCCGGTTGAGCTTGATAGTCTTGAAATCGGCGAGTTCGATCTTTGGCACGATCTCGACCGCCATCGTGTAGGCGAGATCGGTCTTGCCGGCGATCAGTTGTTCGATCTCCTTCTCCTCGGACGGAAACGTGACCTTGGGGGCGGCGGCGAGCTTGTAGCCATGCTCAGTGACGATCTTGCTGTTGACGTCGCGCACGGTCGCTTCGATGACCTCGGCCATCGCGGACTTGCCGTACATGCGCCGCAGATGCGCCACCGGCACCTTGCCGGGACGAAAGCCGTCGATGCGCACGCGCGTCTTGAGTTCGTCGATGCGCGCGGTGACCTTGGCGTCGAGCTCCGACGCCGGGACCACAACCTTGAACTCGCGCTTGAGGCCTTCGGACAAAGTTTCGATTACTTGCATGAGCACAACTCGTCTTTCATCACTATGACGCGGGCGGTCGCCGGGACCGGCTACCAACCGTATCGGAAAATGGGCGCCAAAGGCCTCATCGCGAGCGGCCCCCGGGCTTGGTGCGGGCGGAGGGATTTGAACCCCCACGACTTTCGTCACGGGAACCTAAATCCCGCGCGTCTACCAATTCCGCCACGCCCGCAAAGGGCACTCGCTGCTGGCGCCGCAATGTATCGGCAGGGATTAACGCGCCGCTTGGCCCCTGGGCAAGGGATAGCGCCTGCCTGCGGGCGGCGGGCTTATAGCATGCTGAATCCGCGCAAGACCACAGATATGGCGGGCCTTACAATTTGCCATTGAGCCGTGCGGAAAGGGCCGCGAACAGCCGCCGATAAATCTTCGGCAGCGTTTCCGGCAGATCATCCGCGACGAGGCCGGGGCCGAATTCAGCGGCAGCCTCGCCGTGCAGCCAGACCGCGGCCGAAGCCGACTCAAATGCCGGCATTCCTTGCGCGATCAGGCCCGCGATTATGCCGGCCAGCACGTCGCCGGCACCCGCCGTGGCGAGGTAAGGCGGCGCATTTTCCGCAATGGTCGCGCGCCCGTCCGGCGCAGCCACCACCGTGTCGGCCCCTTTCAACAGCACGATAGCCTTCGATTTTTGCGTAGATAAACGCGTTTTTTGAAGTTTATCTATAACCTGAGTATTCTGATGTATCACTTTAAATAACCTTGAAAACTCTCCGGAATGCGGTGTCAAAACGACCGACCTCTCCTTCCGCTTGCCGATCGCCGCAAACAACGCGGCCGGATTGCCGGCAAAGCTGGTTATGGCGTCGGCGTCGAGCACCACCGCCGCCTCGCTCGCTAGCGCCGCCATGACCTGCTTGCGCATGGCCGCGCCAACCCCGCCACCCGGTCCGAGCACCACCGCATTGCGCCTGGGGTCCGCCAAAAACTTCTTCAGCTCGGCCGCGCCGGTCACGGGCCGAACCATCAGCGCCGAATTGGCGCCGGCGGTGACGTTGACCGCCAGGGCGTCGCGCGGACTGGCAATGGTCA
>JBAUHH010000531.1:0-7268 GCA_049680165.1 Pseudolabrys sp. | reverse complement strand
TGATGAACTGCGCGCCGGTGTTGCGCGACCGACGCGGCGTTCCGGTGCTGGCGGCGCTCGTGCGCGTGGTGGCGGCGCGCCGCGTTGTTCCGATGCTGGGCCGCGGCGTTGCGGTGCGCGTGGTGGGCACGCGCGTGATGAACGTGCGCGCTATGGCGACGATAGTGCCGCCGCCAGTAAGCGCGGCGATGATACCAGGAGCGGTGGCGATAATGGCGATGCCAATACGTGTCCACCGAAAACGCAATGATCGGCAGGCCGATCACCGCGGCATAGCTCGGCAGCAGCACGCGGCGCTCGTGATAGAGAAACTGGAGATACTCGCCTTCGACCCAGCCGCGGTCACCGGCCCAGCCGACGTCGCACCAGTCGTAGCCGTCGAGGCAGCCGTGAATGTTCACGCCCGCGCCCGCCGGAATCGTGGTGACGGCCGGAAACGCCGTCGACGGACCGGCCCGCATATTGACGTCGGCGACCGCATAGCCCGCGCGCGCCATCGCCGCCGCGGGCATTCCGGCGACTGCTGCGAAAGCGACGGCAGCGATCAAAAAACGTTGCATGCAAACTTCCATTCTTCGTCGTTAATGCCTTCTAAAGGCAACGGATGAAAGCAGCGTCAGTTCCCGCGCGGACACTTCGCCGCGCCATCGCGGCGCCGCAATGCCGGTCAAACAAGACAGCGCACGGCTAACGCTCTCTTAGCCTTGGTGTGGGACAACGCGCCGGTCTTTGTGCAGAGGTTCATCTTGTCTTTTGAAACCCAAAGCCTGCCGATGCCGGTCGCCGCCTCCGGGCGCGCGGCCCGGCGCGCCGCGCTGTTTCGCGAAACGCCGCTCGCTTTCGCGGAGCGCTGGGCGATCGGGCTCGCCTGGGCGCTGATGCCGGCGCGCATCGGCGGCTTGCCCGGGCTGGCGAAGCTCTGCTTCGAGGAAATGCTGTCGCCCGATTACGCGCTGCCCGATCCGGAACTCACGCGCGACAATCCGCCCGGACTTGCCGGCATCGCGCATGATCTGTCGCCGCGGACGCTGATGGCGGCGTATCGCAAGGGGCTGTTCCCGCTCGCGCACGTGCCGCCGCTGAAATGGTGGTCGCCACCCAAGCGCTCGGTTTTGTTTTTCGACGAACTGCACGTCGCCAAGCGATTGAAGCGGCAGATGCGGCAGGATCGCTACACCGTCACCTTCGATCGCGATTTCGAAGCCGTCATCGCCGGCTGCGCCGGGCATCGCGCCGGCCGCTGGCACCTCACCTGGATCACGCCGCGCATGATGCGCGCCTATGCGGATCTGTTCGACGCCGGTCATGTGCACAGCTTCGAGGTCTGGAACGACCGCGGCGAATTAGCCGGCGGCGGCTATGGCGTCGCATTCGGGGCCGCGTTTGCGACCGAGTCGCAGTTCTCGCGCGAGCCGAACACGTCCAAGATCGGCTTCACGGTGCTCAACTGGCATCTGGCGCGCTGGGGCTACGCCTTCAACGACGGCAAGATCATGACGCCGACCTGCCACGACATGGGCTTCCGCGATATTCCGCGCAGCGAATTCCTGTCACGGCTGCGCCAGGCCGAGTGCCTGCACGGCAAGAACGGCCGCTGGCAGACAGAAGCCGACGTCGCGACGGTGGCGGAGTGGCAGCCGGACAAGTCTCGCGGCTAGTTTCGAGACGCGTCAGCGCCCGCTGACGGCATCCACGACCGGTCCCAGCAACGGAATGTCGGCGATCAACGCGCCGATGCGGCTACGCTCACGCGGCGCGGACGTATCCAGCGGCGGTGCGGCGACCAGCCCCGGCGGCACCGGATGATCGGCGTCGGGCTGCGCGGCGTCAGCCGGCGGCGACGGCGGTCCGCCGATCACACGCGCTTCCGGCAAGGCCGGCGCCATCGCGGGCGCGTCTTGCGATGCGTTTGCGTGTGGCGCGGAAGAAATCGCGCCGAGCGGCGCCGGCTGCGATGCAGGCGCGACCGCGACGCGCGCACTGGCGGGCGTCTCTGCGTCGCCGTTTTTCACCAGCGCCTCACGCACGGCCGAGATCCACGCCGCATCGGACTGCGGCGCCGCGCCGGCCTTTGTTTCGACATGCGCCGTTTCAGCGCGCGGCGGGGCCGGCGCATTCACAACGGCCTGTTTGGGCGCGACCGGATGCGACTCGGCTTTCTGCACGGGCTTTGCTTCCGGCAGAGGTTTGGCTTCAGGCAGAGGCTTTGCTTCCTTCGGCTTTGTCTCGACAACCCGCGGCTTCGCGTCGACGCTCTTCGGCTTTGCCTCGACGTTCGGCGCAGCGGCAACGGAGGGCTTCGCCTTGTCGGCAGCGAGCAGCCGCTTGAACGCCGCCGTCGCGTCGGGATCGACCGCGCCGCAGGCCTGCTCGAACGTCTCGACGTCGCGCCGCACCAGCATGTGGCGGGTGGCGGCGTCGACGTTCTTGTCGAGCATCGCGATGATGCCGGCGCGCAGGTTCTGGCAGGTGGTATCGGGCGAGAAATTGGCGCGGTAGATCGAATAGCCGCTGGCGAGGCCCAGCGGCACCGCCAGCAGCGTGCTGAGCATCTGCGCCCCGGTCATCAACCGCGTCACCCGCGAAGCGGCCTTCAGCGGGCCGATGCCGGGGAAGCCGAGATCGGGAGCAGCGTCTTTGCGCCCGTCCGAATGAAATACGGGCTCGCGTCTTGCTATCAATGTCACGGAAATAACCCCAAAAAGAATCTCCCGGGTTCCACGTCACGAAATCATCGCGGAGAAAGTTGGCCCGGATTTGGGCGCAACCGTGGAATTACCCTTGCCAATCGTTAACAAACGGCCGTTTCAGGCCCGTTTGAGTACGCTCACGAAGAAGCCGTCGGTGCCGGTCGTGCGCGGGGTCATCAGTAGCCCCTCATCCGTCAGCCGCGCCGCCTTGCCGAAGATGACGGCGTTTTCGCCCAGCGCAGCCATCACGTCTGCGGGCGGGACGATGGCGAAGTCCGAATGGCGCGCGAGGAATTGGCGCACTTGCGCGCCATTCTCCTCATCCAGCACCGAGCAGGTCACGTAGGCTATTCGCCCGCCCGCCTTGAGCAGCGGCACCGCCCGGTCGAGCGTCTCGACCTGCTCTTTCGCGCGCTGCTCAAGCGCGCCGGGGCGCATGCGCCATTTGGCGTCCGGGTTGCGCCGCCAGGCGCCGGTCCCGGTGCAGGGCGCGTCGATCAGCACCATGTCGATGCGACCGGCGAGATCGGCGAGCGGATCGCCGACCGACTTCGGATTGCGCACCTGCACGTTGCGCGCGCCCGAGCGCGCGAGCCGTTCGTGGATCGGCGCCAGCCGCCGCTTGTCGTCGTCGTGGGCGTAAATTTGGCCCTTGTTTTCCATCATGGCGGCGAGCGCCAGCGTCTTGCCGCCCGCGCCGGCGCAGAGATCGACAACCTGCTCGCCCGGCTTCGCGCCGGACAACAACGCCGCGAGTTGCGAGCCCTCGTCCTGCACCTCGACCATGCCTTTGAGGAAGGCCGGCTCGGCGTGAACCGGCGGGCTCTTGGCGTCGGCCTTGAGCGCGATCCGCAAACCCCACGGCGACCAGCGCGCCGGCTCGGGCGCAAGATCGGAAAGCATCCCGGTTGCCTTCTCGCGCGCGGCCTTCAGCGTGTTGGTGCGCAAGTCGAGAGGTGCGCGCGAGGACAGCGCCGCGCCTTCTTCCGCGCGGTCATCGCCGAAGGTTTTCGCGAGATAGGCGTCGAGCCATTCCGGGTAATCGCCGGCGATGTGCGGCGGCGCGCCGGCGACCGTCGCGCTGTCGAGGCGTGCCCGTTCGCCGTCGCTCAACGCCTCAGGACCATATTGCGAACCGTCCGCGAGCTTGGCGATAACGTCGGCATCCAGTCCGCGCTCGCGCTTGAGCATGCCGAGCAAAATCGCGCGCGGCGTATCCGCGCCCATGATGAAGGCGCTCGATGCGCGCCGGCGCAACGCGTCGTACACCAGCCCGGCAATCGCCGCGCGGTCACCAGAACCGGCGAAGCGGTGCGTGATGCCCCACGCCTTAAGCGCGTCGGCGGCGGGCCGGCGCTCTTTCTCGATCGCGGCAAAGACTTCGATTGCGGCTGCAAGCCGCGCTGACGGTGTCATGTCCGCGCGCTCAGGACAGGCCGGCGAGGATGCGGACGATGAAGACGATCCACATGATGATCAAGACGATCAGACCGACGCCGAAGAGCGGGCCGCGAATCGAAACCCGATTACTGGTGACGTGGACATAGGCGTGTGCAAGCCGAGACAGCACAAAAATCCAGGCAAGCACGACATACAGGAGATCGGTCTTGCGCGTGATGATCACGAGTACGGTGAGTACATAGAACAGCATCGGTATTTCGAGCTGATTGTGCGCGGCATTGGCGACCTTGAGCACATGCGGGGGCCAATTCGGCTCACGCAGCGCGACGTCGCGCGGGTGGACTTTCCCGCTGCGAACCAGCGTCGCGCGGTAATAGGCCATCCAGCTCCACAACAGAAATGTCAGTACGACCTGGACGAACAACGGCAGCAGCACGAATGGAATTGGCATTGGGCTAACCCCGCAGTGAATGGCGACAGCTCGCTTGCTTACACCTTAATGCTCAGCGCCGTCTCGCGTTCCTCGTCGAGAAACGCAGTGTGCCAGGATTTGCCGTCCTGCAAGGCGGCGAGATAGGCTTCGGCGCCGTTGTGCGTGAGGTTTGCGCTGATCAAAAGGCCGCGCGTGCGCAGAAGCCGCCGCAATTCCCGCAGCAGCGGCCGCGTCGGCGTGAAACCGTCGAAAAACGCGACGTCGTAGCCGGGATCGAGCCGCCGCAGAACTTGCGTGAATTCGCCCTGGTGCACGACGACATGCCCGCTCAGCCCGTGCGCTTCGACCTGCTCGCGCGCGAGATAAACGTGGTCGGCATCGTGATCAACCGTGTCGATCACCGCATCCGGCGCGCCACGCGCGAACCACAGCGCGGTATAGCCGAGCGCGGTGCCGAGCTCGAGGATGCGTCGCGCATTCGCCGTCGCGGCCAGCGCGCCGAGCAGCGGCCCGTTGTCGTAAGGGTACGCGCCGCAGCCTTTGTGCTTAGCGCGGTGCGCGTCGGTGGCTTCAAGCACCGAAGCGAAAGGGTCGGGCAGCGCTTTAACGGCAGTCGACACAATCACCTCTGTCACGCCCCGCGCATGCGGCGCATCGACGGACTCACACCCGGCTCGGGTAGTTCGGGCTTTCGCGCGTGATCAGCACGTCGTGCACGTGGCTCTCGCGCAAGCCGGCGCCGGAGATGCGCACGAACTCCGTCTTGGCGTGCAGCTCGTCGAGATTCTTGGCGCCGACATAACCCATGGCCGCGCGCAAGCCACCGGCAAGCTGATGCAGCACGGTCGCCGCCGCGCCCTTGTACGGCACCTGGCCTTCGACGCCTTCCGGCACCAGCTTGAGCGTGTCCTTGATGTCCTGCTGGAAGTAACGGTCGGCTGAGCCGCGCGACATCGCGCCGACCGAGCCCATGCCGCGATAGGTTTTGTACGACCGGCCCTGATAAAGAAACACCTCGCCCGGCGTCTCATCGGTGCCCGCGAGCAGCGAGCCGACCATCGCGACATCGGCGCCGGCGGCGAGCGCCTTGGCGAGATCGCCGGAATATTTGATGCCGCCGTCGGCGATCACCGGCGTGCCGCTCGCCTTCGCGGCTTCGACGCTGTCCATGATCGCGGTGAGCTGTGGCACGCCGACGCCCGCGACGATCCGCGTCGTGCAGATCGAGCCCGGTCCGATGCCGACCTTGATGGCGTCGGCGCCTGAATCGATCAGCGCCTTGGCTCCATCGCCGGTCGCGACATTGCCGGCGACCACTTGCACCTTGTTCGACATGCGCTTGATGCGGTTGACCGCGTCGAGCACGTATCTGGAATGACCGTGCGCAGTGTCGACCACGACCAGATCGACGCCGGCATCGATCAACCGCTCGGTGCGCGCGAAGCCTTTGTCGCCGACGGTGGTGGCGGCGGCGACGCGCAGTCGCCCCTGCTCGTCCTTGCAGGCATTCGGATTGGTGACGGCCTTCTCGATGTCCTTCACCGTGATCAGGCCGACGCAGCGATAGTCCTTGTCCACGACGAGAAGCTTCTCGATGCGGCGCTGATGCAACAGGCGCTTGGCCTCGTCCTGGCCCACGTTCTCGCGCACGGTGACCAGCCTGTCCTTGGTCATCAGCTCTGCAACCCGCTGATTGGGATCGCTCGCAAAGCGCACGTCGCGATTGGTCAGAATGCCGACCAGCTTGCCGGATTGCTCGACCACCGGAATGCCGGAGATGCGGTTTTCGCTCATCAATGTGAGCGCGTCAGCGAGCGTCGCGTCTGGATGAATGGTGAGCGGGTTCACCACCATTCCGGATTCGAATTTCTTGACCTGCCGCACCTGCGCGGCTTGCTCGTCGGGCTCGAGATTGCGGTGAATGACGCCGATGCCGCCGGCCTGCGCCATGGCGATCGCCATCGCCGCTTCGGTGACGGTGTCCATGGCGGAGGCGAGGATCGGAATATTGACGGCGATCGAGCGTGTGATGTGCGAGCGGATATCCACATCGGACGGCAACACTTCCGACAGGCCGGGCTTGATCAGCACGTCGTCGAAGGTAAGCGCCTCGCGTGGATTTCCGTTGTTTTTTGCGACCATTCGCCAGCTCCGTCCACCCGCGAGGGGCTCAGGGCCGGCTGCCGAAGGCTTATAAAACGCCCTTGGCGAAGGTTCCCTCGCCCGACTTCACGGCCCGCTTTTGGGTTGGCGTGGGTCGATAGCACGGGTTGACGGCGATTCCTAGACCGTTTCCGGATGCCTGTTATGAGGTCAAACCGTGGCCCTCGTTTCGTCACCGCTCTGCTATTGAAGGCCGGTCAGAGTCGGAACCGCCGCCGCCAAAAGCCGCACCAAATGTCCATGCCCCGTGAGCGCATCGTTCCGCTGATCATCGCGGTCGCCCTGTTCATGGAGAACATGGACTCGACCGTGATTGCCACCTCGCTGCCGGCGATCGCGGCCGATATCGGCACCAATCCGCTCGCGCTCAAGCTCGCGATCACCTCCTACCTGCTCTCGCTCGCGATCTTCATTCCGGCGAGCGGCTGGACCGCCGACCGCTTCGGCGCGCGCACCGTGTTTCGCGTTGCGATCGCGGTGTTCGTCATCGGCTCGATCGGCTGCGCGTTGTCCGGCTCGCTCACCGATTTCGTCATCGCCCGCATCGTGCAGGGCATGGGCGGCGCCATGATGACGCCGGT
>JBAUHH010000530.1:0-12846 GCA_049680165.1 Pseudolabrys sp. | reverse complement strand
GCATGTTGTGGTGCCGATCAAGCCGGCGCCGTGGGATCAGGTGAAAGCATTCACCAAAAAGGTCGCATCGGACATGTCGCGGAAAAATCCGGAGCGCTATCTTGCGACTGCGACCAAGGCAAAACGCAACAACCGCATTTTCATCGATTACCTGCGCAACAGCCGCGAGGCGACCGCGGTTGCGCCTTATTCCACCCGCGCGCGCGACGGCGCGCCGGTCTCCGTTCCCATCACCTGGGATGAGCTTGGCAAAATCAGGAGCGCAGCCCAGTTCAACGTGCTCAATCTTGCCCAGCGGCTGGGCCGCCTCCGCAGCGACCCTTGGGCGAAAATCGCCAAAACCCGGCAATCGCTGCCAAAAACAAACGGGCGCTGAAGCCGGGAACGCAGGAACAGCTTCCACGTTGTTCCACGTCCTGAACACACGGGCAACTTTCGGCTTTCAGGGGGTTTGCCATGGCGCGCGATGCCATCGCCAAGACGGCTGCCAAAATTCATCACGCGCACGCCAAGAACCATTCCTGGCTGCACGAGAAGTTTTCGCATTTTGCACAAGCAACTGCTTTTTACACCGGCCATCCGCTCTGCTTTCTGCTCGCGGTCGCCATCGTCCTCACATGGGTCGTGACCGGGCCGATCTTCGATTACAGCGACACATGGCAACTGGTGATCAACACCGGCACCACCATCGTGACCTTCCTGATGGTGTTCCTGATCCAGAACACGCAAAATCGCGACACGCTCGCGCTTCAGCTCAAATTATCGGAGCTGGTGCTGGCAATGAAGGGCGCCGAGAACAAATTCGCCGCCATCGAGGATTTGTCGGACGAAGAGCTGGAAGAGCTGCACAACGAATGCCGACAGCGCGCCGAACTGACGCTCGGCCATATTGAAAAGCGCAAGAAACCGAAGACAAAGCATCGCGCGGCTGCACATCCCGCGAAGACACACAAGGTGAAATCTTGAGCGCCGCGGCCATTCGGAACCCGATTGCCTTGCCGCGCATTGCTTTGCAAGCAAAATAAAGTTTGACGGAACCGAAGGTGCGCGTTATGCGCCCGCCGGTGGTGGATATCCGTATGACGCGCGCATGGGCGGCGATGATTGTGCTGACGGCAATGCTGCCGCCGGCCACCGCGCTCGCCCGAGGGACCGGAAGTTTCACCGGAACCGCGTCATACTACAGCGCCGACTATCATGGCCGCGTCGCGTCCGGTTCGCAGTACGACCCGCAGAAATTCACCGCCGCGCACAAAACGCTGCCGTTCGGCACGCGGGTGCGAGTCAACTGTCCAAAGACCGGCCGCAGCATCATCGTCATCATCAACGATCGCGGGCCTTTCTCGCCGGGGCGCGTGCTCGACCTTTCCTACGCCGCCGCGCAGGCGCTGCACATGATCGGCCGCGGGCTCGTCAAGGTCGAAGCGCAGGTCGAATAGACCGCGCGGCCTCGCTTTCTCCTCCGTCTTTCTTCCGATAAATTGCGGGCGTTCAGTTCAGCCCTTCCCGTTTTCAACGCCAAGGACCATTGCAATGCCCGCCAAGCGCCCGGCACCTCGCCTGCCGACCCTGACCGAAGACAAGATGGACGCCGCACAGCAGGCTCTGCTGGAATCGCTCCGCTCCGGACCGCGCGGGAAATCGGTCGGCATCCGTGGGCCGTTCGCCGCATTTCTGCATGCCCCCGCGTTTGGCCAACTCGCGCAGAGCCTCGGCGCGCATGTCCGCTACAAGACCGCGGTGCCGCCACGCCTGTCCGAATTCGCCATTCTTTGCACCGCGCGCTTCTGGCGCGCGCAGTATGAGTGGTTCGCGCATGCGCCCATCGCCGAAAAGGCCGGCGTCAAGGCGAAGACAATCGCCGACATCCGTGCCGGCCGCGAGCCGAAATCAGCGGCGAAGGATGAACGCGCGATCTATTCCTTCGTGCAGGAGCTGTACAAGACACGGCGCGTGAGCGATCGCACCTATGCGCGCGTGCGCGCGTGCCTCGACGACGCGGCGATGGTGGAGTTCGCCGGCATCCTCGGCTATTACGCTTTGATCGCGATGACGCTCGATGTGTTCCGGCTGCTGCCGCCGGCAGATTCGCAATTGCCGTTCGCGGAGCCGAAGTAGCGTCAGGCGACGCGGCCGGTCGCGATTTCTGCCGGCTGCACAGGGGTCGCCGGTTCCCGCCTGCGCTGGATGTTGTCGCGCAGGCGCAGCAGCTCGAGGAATTGATCGCGCGCCATCGGCGGGCCAAGTAGCGGCCCTTGGCCGAAGTTGCAACCCATCACCACCAGCGCCTGCAAATCGGCCATGCTGGCGATCCCCTCCGCCACCGCCATGCCGTTGAAGCGATGCGCGAGATCGATCGCCGTCTGGCAGATCGCGGCATTGGTCGCGTCCGTGGCGCAATCCTGCACGAACGCTCCGCCGAGCTTGAGCTCCGAAAACGGCAGATCGCGCAAGATCGACAATGCCGAATAGCCGGCTCCGAAATCATCGATCGCGATGCTGACGCCAGCCGCCCTCAAGCCAGCCGCAATCTTCTTCACCGCGGCGACGTCGCGCACGATCTGGTCCTCGCGCACTTCGAGAATGAGGCCGGGCCACGCCTCATTCGCCGGACGGTGGCGTTTGACGATTTCGGCGACCGGCAAGGTCGAAAGAATTCTGGCCGGCACATTCATCGCGAGATGAAGATTGAAACCGGCGCCGGCGAAAGTCGTCCAATCCTGTAGAATGGTGACCAACGCGCTCTCGATGATTTGGGCGGTGACTTTATCGGCTGCGGCAATTGCATCTTCAGGCGCGGCCGATTGAGCTTGCGGATCGGCGATACGCGCATGCGCTTCCGCACCGGCAAGGCACTTGCGCTTGAGATCAACCTTCGGTTGGTACCAGATGTCCAGCGCCATGCCAGACGTTAGCAATCCCTCGCTAAACGAGGATTCCCGCAAGCCGTTAGCATTGGCTCTGGGGCTTTGACCCTTCGTTTACCGCGTCGGCGCGTTCGGCGGTCAATGCATGCCCTTCATATCTTTCATGCCACCGGAGCCCCCGGACACTCCTGCGGGGGCTTGCGCTCCGATGCCAGCGACCGTGAAATCGATATCGACCTTGCCGGCCTTGGCGAAGGCAAGCGTGCCCTTGATGTGCTCGCCCTGCACCAGCGGCTTTTTCAGGCCGGTGAGCATGATGTGAAATCCGCCGGGCTTGAGCGTGACGGTCTGACCGGGCTTGATCTCAACTCCTTCGGCAACTGGGCGCATTTTCATCACGCCCTTGTCCATCGACATCTCATGTATCTCGAAGCCGTTCGAAACGTCGGACGAGCCGCCGACGAGCCGGTCGGACTCCTTGCCGGTATTGGTGATGGTCAGATATCCGCCGCCGACCGACGCGCCTTTCGGCGTTGCGCGTGCCCAGGCCGCCGTAATCTTCAAGGCGCCGAGCTGCGCGCCTTCGGCCGCCGCCGGCGATGAGACCGCCAAGGCGACACCGAGCAGTAAAACAGTACGGATCATCGATTGCTCCCGGGACTTAAAATCTGCGCCCCGCCTTTATTTAGGTGGTTGACAGGCCAACGTCCACGCGGGTGAGGTTCGCTCAGGTCGAGGCCGGATATTGGCGGATCAACTGAGTCTGGCGCATGAGACTGGCGACGAAATCACCGGCGCCGGTCGGCCGAAAGCCGCGTGCACGGTTGCGCTCGCCGATCATGAATAGCAGCCGTTGCTGGCCGGCCAGCCGGCGGTAAACCTCCCGTATCGAAAGGCGCGGATCCCACACGTCGATCGCCTCGCCGCCGATGCCATTGATCTCAACGATCGAGAAATCTTCCGCGCGCATCAGTGCTTCGACCGACTCGAAACGGAGATCGAAGCGGCCATAATGGAATTCTTTCATGCTGCGCGCGATCGTATCGAACCGCGCCTCAAGCGCGGCGGTGATATGCCGCCGCCCGTCGCGATAGAGCGCGCCGGCACGCTGATTACCGATCAGCGCAATCCGCACCACCTCGCCGCGCGCGGGAATACGCTGCAAATCGGATGGATCGACGCCGCGATGGCTCGGATCGACACCCAGATGAAGGCTGGATTTCCAGTGCGCGCGCGCGTCGCTGTAGATCAGGTCGCGCACGGTGCTGCGCCCGTTGCCGACTACATGCGGCAAATACCGGAACGTCAGCGACAGGATTCGGCCGCATTCTTCGCCGGGCAATCGCGCGTACAGCACCGCGGCCTCGGCCATGTGCGGCACGTAGCGCTGCAAGACCAGCGCGCTCCCTTCTGGAAAGCGTGCGATGTAATTTCGAAGCTGCGCCTCGTCGTCGATGCGTTGCACGCCGTGTCCATGCCAGCCAATGTCAGGCTTGGCAACGACGGGAAATTCAATTCCGGCGTCCGTCATATCCCGCAGCGCGCGTTGCCAATCCGCGCACCAGCTGGCCGCGCCCTGCCCGCGCCGCACTACGACGAAATCGGCGATCCATTGACGCTGGGCATGATCGACGCCGAGGAGGTACGAGCTTTTCGTCTCCCCCCACATGCCGCCGGTGAAAATGTTCGGATTTGCGGCCGTCGGGAGCGTCAGGCAACGGTATTTCGCGCCTAGCCGCAGCCAGTTGAAAAACAGCGGCAGATAAAACAGCGCCGGCGGAATGCGTTCGGCGCGGGCAACCTTGCGATCCTCGCGCGCCAGCGCTGGCATGCCAAAGCAATCATCAGGAACGATCGCTTCCGCACCAGTTTCGGCGGTGTCGGCGAACGAAAACACACGTTTGCGTGCAAGGCTGGTAAGGCTGATTGCGATGAGAAGCGTCGGCCAAGCCCAGAGTCCGAGGCGATCATCAAGAGCGTCGCCGAACACGATCACCAGATAAAGCATGAGCGGCAGATAAAGCGCAGAGACGATCAGGCTCGCGGCGGTAAAGCGAGCGAGCGAAACACGCGACCATCCACAGGCGACCAGGGCGACGAACACCACGCCCGGCACCACACGGCACAAAGCGAACAGGCCGAAGACGTTGCGCTTGAGCTTGTCTCCGACCAGCCGCACACGATCGTCGACTGCGTACTGCCTGAGCCAGGGCACGTGGCGCGCCGCCGCGCCGATGCCGTAAAGCGCGAAGTCGCTCGCCACCATGCCGCCATAGAGCATGATCACGACGAGGCTCGCAGGCATCAAGTCGTTCACGATGATGTATCCGCCGACGATGATCGCGAGATCCTCGTGCGCGAACGGCAGCACCAGAAGAGATGTAATTTTCGCGAGCCCTGAAAAATCAACGGTCGCGAAATGAGCAAGCGTCGCTATTCCTGGAATCAAGCCGGCACCCATCCCCCACCATGTCTTTCCGCTAGACCGGAAAGACTAATGCCCGTCATCCGACGCGGCTTGTCACCGCTATCGCGGTTCAATCGGGGTTGGTCCCGATGAAAGGCAGAGCCTCGTGCTATTAGCTCGCGGCTCCGGCGTCAATTTTGACCGAACAGCGTGCCGTGGACAAGGAACTTCGTACAGGAACCCGGCTGCGCTGCGGGACTTGGGCCTCTGTCGAAAGGCTCCCTGTAGCCTGATAGACTGGGCCCACCATGGCAGACAACGGACCATCGTCCGGCGAAGAACATCGTGTTCTCAATTTCCGCCGCCGCGACGGCAATGACGCCGCGCCTGGGCCCGGCTCCTCGCCGGTCGCAGACCTCGGCAAATACGAGCGCCGTCAAAATGAGGACGACTATCGCCACCGCATGATCGTGAATGTGGTCGCCCTTTTCTTCATCGTCGGCTTGATCGGAGCAGGCATTTGGATCGCCGACACCATGGCTGCGATGCGCAAGAATCAGGACTGTGTCCTGTCCGGGCGGCGCGGCTGTACACAGGTCGAATTCCACCACGACCGCTGGTGATCGGCCCGAAAAGGCGTCATTTCTTCCCACTCTTTACCGTTAAAGGCCTGTCGGCATTGAACTTGCGTGCCCGCTTCGCTATACGGGCACCCAACCTCACGGGGGTGGAAGGCTGGGTCAGGCGGCCAACACACGCCCGCCGTGCGAGCGCCGCTGGGCCGCCAGAACCTCATACGAATCAGAGAGTTATCGATGTCTTCGACCTTCGACACCGTCGCCAATATTATCGCCGAGACCTGCGATATTCCGCGCGAGACCATCAAGCCGGAGAGTCACGCCATCGACGATCTTGGGATCGACAGCCTCGATTTCCTCGATATCGCGTTTGCCATCGACAAGGCGTTCGGGATCAAGCTGCCGCTCGAGCAGTGGACCCAGGAAGTTAACGAGGGCAAGGCCACAACCGAGCAATATTTCGTGCTCAAGAATCTCAGCGCCCGCATCGACGAACTCGTCGCTGCCAAGGGAGCCTAGGCCGCAGACAGCACATGCGTCTTGAGTATTTCCAGCTGATCGACCGGATCGTTGACCTCAACCTCGCCGACCGCACGATCCGCTGTGAGGCGACCGTCCCCTCCGAGAGCCCCGTTTTCGAAGGCCATTTCCCCGGCTATCCGTTGATGCCGGGCGTATTGCTGATCGAAACCATGGCGCAGACCAGCGGATGGCTGGTCGTCGCAACTACCAAGTTCGCGCGCATGCCGTTTCTTGCTTCGGTCAAGGAGGCGAAGCTCCGCACCTTCGTCACGCCGGGACAGTTGCTGACAATTTCGGCACGTCTCGACCATGAGGGATCGGGCTACGCCGTAGCCGAGGCCGAGATTACGTCCGACGGCAAACCGATTTGTGATGCCAATATTACGCTGCGCGTGCTCGATTTTCCCAATCCGGAAATGCATGAAAAAATGCGTGAGCGCGCGCTGCGAATAGGAATTCCAGCCGAGGCGCTTGCCGATGGCTGATGCTGCGCGCGAAGCATGGATCACTGGCATCGGAATCGTCTCCTGCCTCGGTGAAGGCCCGGTTGCGCATTGGCAAAAGCTGAGCGAGGCGCATCCTGGCGCGGACACGGCGACATTTGCGCCTTACGTCGTGCACCCGCTCGCGTCGATCAATCTCGATAGCCAGATCCCGAAGAAGGGCGATCAGCGTCAGATGGAGGCATGGCAGCGGATCGGCACATTTGCCGCCGGCCTTGCGCTCGACTCTGCCGGCGTCAAAGGCAAAACCGACATCCTCTCGCATATGGACATGATCGTCGCTGCCGGTGGCGGCGAGCGCGATCTTAACGTGGACAGCACGATCCTCGGCGGCCTGCCGAGCGCCGACAAGCCGGACGCCTTCCTCAATGAGCGGCTGATGAGCGACCTGCGGCCGACTCTGTTTCTGGCGCAGCTCTCCAATCTGCTCGCCGGCAATATCTCAATCGTGCACGGCGTTACCGGCTCCTCGCGCACGTTCATGGGCGAGGAAGCTGCCGGCATCGACGCCGTGCGCATCGCGCTTGCGCGCATCGTCTCCGGCCAGAGCGACATCGCGCTCGTCGGCGGCGCCCATAACGGCGAGCGGCCCGACCTGCTGATGCTCTATGAATTCGCCAAGCACAATCTGAAGGGCCGCTATGCGCCGGTCTGGGAGCGCGAGGGCAATGGCGGCTTTGCGCTTGGCTCGCTCGGTGCGTTCCTGGTGATCGAGGCGCGCGAGCATGCCCAGGCGCGTGGCGCAAAGCCGCTCGCGCGTCTGTCGGCCGTATTGTCCGACCGCTCGGACCGAAAAAAAGGAGCCGCCACCGCCGCGCTTCGCGGGCTCTGGGGCAAAATCAAAGACCGGCTTTCGCCCGGCCACTATGCGGTGCTTTCGGGTGCGACCGGCGCACAGCCGGCAACGGCGGAAGAACGGGAATTCCTGAGCGCCCTGCCCGATCTTGCCGTTCGTGCCACGGGGTCCTATCTCGGGCATGGGCTCGAACCGCAATTTCCCATGAATGTGGCGTTGGCCGCTGTCGCGCTCGGCCATGGTAGTCTGTTCCCGCCCCGCGACGCGTCCGGGCTGGAAAAGCCGATGAACGGCGAACTGCAACAAGTTGTGGTCACGGGGGTCGGGCATTGGCGGGGCGAAGGCCTGGCGCTGGTCGAGCGGGCCGGCTGAAGGAGAACAGGATGTCATCGACACGGGACAAAGCGGGCCGGCCGATCGTTGTCGTCACCGGCTTGGGCGTGGTCACTTCGCTCGGCGCCGGCAAGGCCGAGAACTGGCCAAAGCTCACTGGCGGACAATCCGGCATCCGAGCAATCACACGCTTCCCGACAGATGGCCTCAAGACGCGGATCGCGGGCACTATCGATTTCGTGCCGCTGCAACCGTGCGCGGCCGCATTGTCCGAATACGTCGCCGATCTTGCCGCCCAGGAAGCAATCGGCGAATCCAGCATCGGCGCACGCGGCGACTTCCCGGGACCTCTTTTCCTTGCCGTTCCGCCGATTGAAATGGAATGGCCGCAACGGCAGGAGATCGCGCACGAATCCGGCGCCAACGATAAAGTCACCTATGCCGATATGCTGCGTGTGAGCGACAGGTTTCCCAGTTATCACGAGCGCTTTCTTTTCGGCTCGGTGGCCGATCATCTGGCGGAAAAATTCGGCACGAAGGGTTCGCCGGTTTCGCTGTCGACCGCCTGCGCATCGGGCGCCAGCGCGATCCAGCTCGGCATCGAGGCGATCCGCCGCGGCGAGACCGATGCGGCGCTGTGCATTGGCGCCGACGGCTCGGTCAATCCGGAATCGCTGATCCGCTTTTCGCTGCTGTCGGCACTCTCTACGCATAATGACGCGCCGCAGGGCGCGGCCCGGCCGTTCGCGAAAAATCGCGACGGTTTCGTCATGGCGGAAGGCGCCGGCGCGCTGGTGCTGGAGAGCTACGATGCCGCCAAGGCACGTGGCGCCAGGATTCTCGGCGTCCTCGAAGGCTGCGGCGAGATGGCGGACTCTTTCCACAGGACGCGGTCGAGCCCGGACGGCAAGCCGATCATCGGCTGCATCGCCAACGCCCTGAAGGACGCCGCCATCGAGCCCGGCGATGTCGATTACATCAATGCGCACGGCACCGGCACGCCCGAGAACGACAAGATGGAGCATCTCGGCGTCTCCACCGTTTTCGGCGAGCGCGTGAAGAACGTGCCGATCTCGTCCAACAAATCCATGATCGGCCACACGCTATCGGCGGCCGGCGCGGTCGAGGCCGTATTCTCGCTGCTGACGTTGGCGCATCAGCGCATTCCGCCGACCATCAACTACGACATGCCCGATCCGGCGATCCCGCTCGACGTCGTGCCCAACAAATCGCGCGACGCCAAAATGCGGCGCGCCATTTCCAATTCGTTCGGCTTTGGCGGCCAGAACGTCTCGCTGGTGATGGGCCTGGAGCCGGCTTAAAGCCGCTTCGCCCGCTCCGCCATGCGCGCACTCACCCTGATCGGCGATCGCAAGCTCGACCTGGCCGACGTGGCCGATCCGCCGCCACCCGGCGCCGGCGAGGTGCAGGTGCGCGTCAAGGCGGTGGCGCTCAACCACCTCGACGTGTGGGGCTTTCGCGGCATGGCGTTCGTCAAGCGCAAGCTGCCGCTCGTCGTCGGCGCGGAAGCGTCCGGCGAGATTGCTGCGGTCGGCTCCGGCGTTTCGGCGTTCAAGGCCGGCGACCCGGTGGTGATGTACGGCGGATTAACCTGCGGCACCTGCCCTGCTTGCCGCGAAGGCCGCGACAATCTGTGCGAGAACGTCGCCGGCATCATGGGTTTCCACGTCGACGGCTTTGCGCGCGACCTCATCAACATGCCGGCGCGGCTTGTCGTTCCCGTGCCGAAGGGCGTGAGCCTCCGCGACGCCGGTTGCGCGCCGATCGGTTTCGCCACCGTCGAGCACATGCTGTTCGACAACGCCAAGCTGAAAACCGGCGAGACAATTCTTGTGCATGCGGGCGGCTCCGGCATCGGCACCGCCGCAATCAAGATGGCGAAGGCGATCGGCTGCACCGTCATCACTACCGTCGGCGATGACGCCAAGGCGGAAAAAGCCAAGGCGATCGGCGCCGACCACGTCATCAACTACAAGACCGACCGCTTCGAAGGCGTCGTGCGCAAGCTCACGGCCAAGAAGGGCGTCGACGTGGTGTTCGAGCATGTCGGCGGCGAAGGCTTCAATGCCTCGCTGTTCTGCCTCAAGCGCGGCGGCCGGCTCGTTACCTGCGGCTCGACCGCGGGACCGACGGTGACGATCAATCTGATGCAGCTGTTTCAGCAGCAGTACAAGATTTTCGGCTCATTCGGCGCCTCGATGCGCAACATCCGCGACAGCCTCGCCAAGATGGCGGGCGGGATAACGCCGGTTATCGACACCGAGGTGGCGCTCGCCGACTTCGAGCGCGGACTGGCGCGGCTCGAGAGCCGGCAGGTTTTCGGCAAAGTGATCGTGCACTTCTGATGCGCACGGCGATGAGGCGGATGCTCCGGCAGCTGCGCCGCGGCGCAAAACGCGCCGGCGATGCGGTGACCGGCGTCGTGGCGATCGGTGCGCTCAAGGGATTGCGTCTCGCCGGCCCGGACCGCATGGCCGATTTCTGCGGCTGGCTTATGCGTACAGTGGGGCCGTTGCTGCCGGAGCATCGTATCGGCCGCGCCAATCTCACCGCCGCATTCCCTGAAAAACCCTCGGCGGAAATCGAGCGGATTTTGCGCGGCGCTTGGGACAATCTTGGGCGCATCGCGGCCGAATTCGCGCATCTGGACCGTATCTGGGATTACGACCCGCACAACCCGAATTCGGATAGCCGCATCGTCATCGAACAGGCCGACGTCGAGCGGTTCCGAAGCTTGCTCAATGACGGCAAGCCGGCGCTGATCTTCGCTGCGCACCTTGCCAATTGGGAACTGCCGGCCGTTTGCGCCGCCACCTACAATCTCGACACCGCCCTGCTTTACCGGCGGCCGAATATCGGCGGCATCGATCGCTGGCTGCGCGAGACCCGCGCCGTCAATATGGGCGAGTTGATTCCGGCCGGACTCGGCGCACCGATGAAGATCGCGCAGGCGCTCGAACGCGGCGCCCATGTCGGCATGCTGGTGGATCAGTATTACGTGCGCGGCGTCGAGGTTGAGTTCTTCGGCCGCCGCACCATGGCCAATCCGCTCTTGGCGCGGCTCGCGCAGCATTTCGATTGCCCGATTCATGGCACGCGCATCGTCCGCCTGCCCGGCCGCCGCTTCCGCGCCGAGCTTACCGATGCGATCGCGCCCGTGCGCGACGCCGACGGGAAGGTCGACGTCGCCGCAACCATGCAGATCGTTACGTCGGTGGTTGAAGGCTGGGTACGCGAGTATCCAGAGCAATGGCTGTGGTTGCACCGCCGCTGGCGACCCGCGTAACTCTCAACGCCCGGTCTTGATCCGAGTCCAAAGCCGATTCATCAAGCGCTGCGTCTTCGCGTCGCGCGCGTTGATCGTGTAGAGCTTGCTCATGACTGCGGCGTCCGGATAGACGCCCGGATCGTCAAGCACCGCCTTGTCGATGAATTTCTGGCTGGCGAGATTGCCGTTGGCGTAGGCGATCATGTTGCTGTTCTTCGCCGCCACTTCCGGTTCAAGCAGGAAGTTGATGAACGCGTGAGCTTCCGCGACGTGCGGCGCGTCGTTCGGGATGGCGAGATTGTCGAACCACATCTGCGCCCCCTCCTTCGGGATCGCATAGCCGATCTCGACGCCGTTTTTTGCTTCCGCCGCGCGCTTTTGCGCCTGCTTGATGTCACCCGACCAGCCGACCACGAAGCAAATCTCGCCGCTCGCCAGCGCGTTGAGATATTCGGACGAATGGAATTTTCGCACATAGGGCCTGATCTTCATCATCAGGTCGGTGGCTTGCTGAAGTTGCTTGGGGTCGGTCGAATTCGGATCGAGTCCGAGCTGATGCAGCGCCGCCGGCATGATATCGTCGGATGAATCGAGCATGTGCACGCCGCAGTCCTTGAACTTTGCAAGATTCTCCGGCTTGAACACGATGTCCCAGCTATCGACCTTCGCGCCGGCGCCGAGCCGCGCGTGCATCGCCTTGACGTTGTAGCCGATACCGGTCGTGCCCCACATGTAATTGACAGCGTGCTGATTGCCCGGATCGTAGAACGCAAGGCGCTTGGCGATATTCGGCCAGAGGTTGACGAGATTCGGCAGCCTGCTCTTGTCGAGCTTCTGGAAAACGCCAGCCTTGATCTGCCGCTCGAGGAAATAAGCGGTCGGCACCACCACGTCGTAGCCGGATTTTCCGGCGAGCAGCTTTGTCTCGAGCGTGTCGTTGGAATCGAAGGTGTCGTACTGCACCCGGATGCCGGTTTCCCTGGTGAAATCGGCAAGCACCGTTGGATCGATGTAATCCGACCAGTTGTAGACGTTGACGACGCGTTCCGGCTTCGGCTGCGCCTCGGCGATCGCGGATGCGAGCGAAGTTACAACGACGAACAGAACGGCAAAGCCGGCGAATCGAATCAATCCCCGGTAAAGCGGCTGGCTTGTCATGCGAAAAATTCTGGTCCTGTTCGTACTGCGACGCCGGCTCTCGGACATATCGGCGCGCTGTGTCAAAATAACACGCCTCACGCAAATCGGCGACTTATCCACAGGTCAAGGTCTATTGGCAGCGCACGAATCTGTTAGGCGATGTGCGACGAGTGAGGGCAGCGATACGTGCCCGCGTACTGTAACGCCCGTTAGCGTTCAACCGATTACGCAGATCGTCAAAGCTCGCGTCAACAATCACGTTTAGTAGCTTGCGGATCGTGGCGTTCGTCCCGGGCGGTCTTGCTCCGTGCACGCTCGAAATCGACACGCGTTACCGACGAGTCACCGAAACAACAAAACGTTTGAGGATAGAAACATGTGTCGCCGAGCGAGAATGCTGACGGTGTTGGG
>JBAUHH010000529.1:0-1581 GCA_049680165.1 Pseudolabrys sp. | reverse complement strand
GGCTCGTATTCGCACGGTTCCTCGGCCGGTGGACCTGATGAACGCGGCAGGGCTCGCCGTCGACGTCCTCCTCGCGCTCGGCGTCGCAACCGAGCTGCTCTGCGTTCTCGGAGTGCTCGTGATGCGGACGACGCTCGACCGGCTGCACTATTCGGCGGCCGCCACGACGATCCCGGCGTTTCTCGTCCTCGCAGCCGTGCTCGTGCGCGAGCACGTCACGTCCGGAGGGCTCCAGGCGATCGCGGCCGTCGGGCTCCTCTTCCTGCTCAACCCGGCGCTCGTGATCGCGACCGCGCGGGCTGCCCGCCGCACCGACGACGCGGACGCTGTCCTGTAGTGGTCGTCGCGACGCTCGTTCCGCTCCAGGTCGTCGCGTTCGCGCTCGTCGCGCTGGGTGCCCCGGTGGTCGTACTGACCCGCGATCCGCTGCGTCAGGCGATCGTGAACAGCGTCTACGGCGTCTCGCTCGTCTGTCTCTTCGTGGTGCTCGAGGCGCCCGATCCGGCTCTCTCGATGCTGGTCGTGTCGGGCATCGCGTATCCGCTCGTGATCCTTGCGGCCGTCGCCCGCGTGCGCGGCGAACGGCGCCGGTCGGAGGAATCGACGGATGACTAGGCGCCTGCGGCTCTGGCTGCTCGCGCCGGCTCTACTCGGCCTCGGCGCGCTCTTCGCGTGGGCGATCGCAGGCCTCCCCGCGTTCGGCGACTACCGGGGGCCATACGGCTACGTGCTCGACCGGATCGTCGTCCCGCTGCGCCATACGACGAATGTCGTGATGGCGACCACGTTCGACGTGCGCGGGATCGACACGATGGGGGAGGAGTTCATCCTCTACGCCTCGGTCCTGGGCGTCACGCTTCTGTTGCGGGACGAGTCGGGCACCAGCCGGGCCGAGCGGCGGACGCGGCGGCTCCGCAGCGACGCGGTCAGGCTCGTCGGCATGGTCATGGTCGGCGCCGGGCTCCTCGTCGGCCTCTGGCTCGTCGCCTTCGGCTACATCACGCCGGGTGGCGGCTTCCCGGGAGGCGTCGTCCTCGCCGGCGCGATCCTGGTGCTCTACCTCATCGGCAGTCACCGCGACTATCGCCCGTTTCGCGACGAGCACTCACTCGACCCGCTCGAGGGGATCGGGGTAGGCGGCTACGTCGTAACGGGACTCGCGGCGCTCGCCTCGGGGACGGCGTTCCTCACCAACCTGTTCGGCCGCGGCCAGGCCGGGACGTTCCTCTCGGGTGGCAGCATCGGAGTCCTCAACGCCGCAGCCGGGCTTGCGGTGACCCTGGCCATGCTGCTCCTCTTTGCGGAGTTCCTCGAGACGTACGTCGTCCCGCTCGAGCCCGAGGACGCAGCTTCGTGAGCTATCTGCCCTACGCCGTGGCGGCCTGGCTCTGCCTCGTCGGGCTCGCGGGGGTCGCGACGAGCCGGAACCTCATCCACCTGGCGATCTGCCTGACGGTGACCCAGTCGTCGAGCTACGTCCTGCTGCTCACGGTCGGCTACGTCAAGCACGGCAGAGCGCCGATCTTCAAGGGGATCAAGCTCGGCACTCCGGCGGTCGACCCGGTCGTGCAGGCCCTGACC
>JBAUHH010000528.1:0-2207 GCA_049680165.1 Pseudolabrys sp. | reverse complement strand
GAGTATGAGTGGGATGTCGCCAAAGCGACAGCTAATCGGCGCAAACACGGCGTCAGTTTCAATGCCGTCCTCGATTTCGACTGGGAAACTGCATTGGTTGTTCCGGACGAACGCGCCGATTATGGCGAGCCAAGATGGCTGGCGCTTGGAATGATCGGAAAACGACTGCATTCGCTCGCGTTTACGATTCGCCGCGAACGTATTCGTGTGATCAGCCTGCGGGCGGCGAGCCGGAAGGAAAGGACAAATTATGAGCAAGCGTAAAGACGCCGATAATCCGGAATGGACGAAAGAAATGGTGCGGCGCGCGAAGCCCGCTGCGAAAGTCTTTCCAAATTTGAAATTTCCCCGGCCGCGTGGCCGCGGCCCGCAAAAAACGCCGGTGAAAGTGCAAACCACCATCCGGCTCGATCGCGATGTGGTGGAATATTTCAAGCGGCGCGGGCGCGGGTGGCAGACGCGCCTGAACGGTGAATTGCGCAATGTGGTATCGCGCAAACGCAAGGCACATAGATAGCGCATCACGCAAAGCTTCCGTGCATGAACCACGCGGGCGCGACGCCGCGCGCGAGATCGCGATAAAGTCCGGCGCGGAACAGCCAGAAACGAAGCCCGGACTTATCCTCGACGGTGAAATAGTCGCGCGCCGGATTTGCTTGCGGGGAGCCGCCGTCCTCGCTCCACCACGCGCCTTCGATGCGCTCCGGTCCTTCCGCGGCGATCACCTCATGCAGCGCGCGCCGCCAGCGAAAGCGCAGCGGCGGCCCATCCGGCACCTGCGCGATGGCTTCGATCGGCTCGGGTTTCGGCAGCAGCCGCAGCGGGCGCGGCGCCAGCCCGGTTTCCGCGCGGAATTTGCGGAACGTCTCCCAGCCCGCATCGGCGTTAAGCTGCGCCGGGATATTCATCGCGGCAATTTCCGGAATGTGGCTATCCTGCGCGACCGGCCGGCGCACGCGCTGATGACCGAGCCGCGCGCTCAAACGATCGACGAGGCGGTCGAGCTCGGCGCTATCCTCGGCGCCGCCGATGCCGGTCTGCTCGGGCGGGCAGGGCTCGGCGACAGCGACGGCCAGCCGCGCCAGATCGAAGCCGAAGCCGGGATCGATCTCGTCGGCGAGCGCGGCGAGACGTTCCACGAACAGCGCGCGGATTTCCTGCGGATCGCGCAGCGGACGCGACGTGCCGGCGGCGATGCGGCGCAGCGCGCCGTCGGTGCGGAAGAGCGTGAGCTCGATGCGGCGGGCGCCGTCGCCGCGGCGCTCCAGCATGAATTTCAAACGCGCCGCCAACTGCCCGATTACCGCGAGCACGTCTTCCTCGCGCATGATCGGCTCAGGGAAGCGTTGCTCGGCGACGTAGGGCATGACTGGCAGGCGCGGGTTGAGCGGCTCATGCTCGCGGCCGAGCGCGCGGTCGAGCTGGCGCAGCAAATCCACGCCGAAGCGGGCGGCGAGCGGCGCGCGCGGCAGATCGGCGATATCTCCGATGCGTTTCAGGCCGACGCGCGCCATCGCCGCGACGGTGCTTGGCGCAAGCCGCAGCGCGGAAAGCGGCAGCGGCGACAGCAAGGCGCGTTCCTCGCCACTGGGATAATGCTCCGCTTTGCCGAAATGCGTGGCGGCCCAGGCCGCGCCGATGGTGCCTGCAACCGCGATGCGATGCGCGAAGCCGGCGCGTTCGATGCGTGCCGCGAGATCCGCGGTCAGCGCGCGCTCGCCGCCGTAAAGGTGCGCGCAGCCGCTGATGTCGAGCAGCAGCCCGTCGGGCGGATCGCTGGCGACGAGCGGCGTGTAGCGCAGGCACCAGTCGGCGGCCTGGTCGAGCAGGGTGGCATCGGCGTCGGCGTCTTCCGGCACAGCGTCGAGCGCGGGATGCATCGCGCGCGCCTGCGCCAGCGCGAGCCCGGCAGACAGGCCAAGGCGTTCCGCCGCGTCGTCGACCGCGACCAGCAGGTCGGCATTGCCGCGCTTGCCGTAGACGACCGTGACCTTTTCACCTCTCCCCGCGTGCGGGCCTTCACCGCGAGTCTGAGCGCTTGGAAGCGCCCCCTCACCCCGACCCTCTCCCCGCAAACGGGGAGAGGGAGAAGAGTCACGCGACCGCGCGATGCGGTCGGTCGAAAGCCGGCGCAGCCACACGCTCAGAATGCGTTGCTGCGAGGACGAAACGCTCATCGGTATCACTCCACTCCAGCGTCCATGCCC
>JBAUHH010000527.1:0-2843 GCA_049680165.1 Pseudolabrys sp. | reverse complement strand
CTTCATATCCTTTATACCTCTTAATTCATCGTCAATGGACCGCAACAACTGCGATCTTCGCGACGATTAAGAAACAAACTTGACGCCCAGCCGGAGCGGCGCGCGCCATATGACGCGGCACTGGCGCCGCGTGAGTTCGGTCTTGATCAACAAGCTGAAATCGTCGGGGATGAGCGCGGGGCTTTGCAGCTCTAGCAAAGCGCCGGTTTCGGAAATATTGCGGATTAACAACGCCAGTAAAGTGATGCAAAGCAGCTTCATCGCTCGATCCAACTTGTGTGACGGCTGCCGGAGCATTGCCACTCGGACCAGCCTCACGCGGTTTCGATTACCCGCGGCGAGCCATTCTTTGCTCTCGGGGCGCCGTTAGTGTCACTGCTCGCGTTGACTTGTGGCCTGGGGGTGTGAAGCCTAACTCAGCGGTCCGAGATGGGGTGACAGCTATAAGCGCCATGTCGCACGCCAACCTTGAGGCAATCCACAACCGCATTAGGAGTCGGGTATCCGGCTAAGAGCAACTTAACCCCGAGGCGGGCTGCAAGCGCGCGACCAATTTCTACAGCTACAACGCCCGGACCATTTCCTAGCACCTCACCGGTTACGGAATTTTTGGTGTACTGCGGAAGGAACAGCGCGAGTCGAACGGTGCCGGCTTGCACAAGGTCGGCGACCCGCGCGTCATGGATCTTCTGTGCTTCGGCGATGCTTGTTAGCGCGGCGGTAAGCGCGACGGCGAGAAGCAGCTTTCTCATGCTCCCTCCAGGGACTTCGATGTGCGCCGAAGCGGACGCGCGTAGCGCCCACTCAAAACTGCGCGGGACGCCTATGCCTTTTTCAGTGTGATTGTGCCTGCCGGCGACATCAGTGCTGCCAATTTTCAGAAGCGAAAAGTTCGGCACGTTTTCGCTTTATAAGCAGCTCTCGGGCAAGCCGAGCGACTTGCCTATCATGCAACATACGATGTCTGAGAACGCTACGCCAGCCTGTTGGAGGCCGCGTGGCATGTCGCCTGTTGGCACTTCGCGTCGTTCGCGGCCGGTCTCCGAATTGGTCGCTAACGGAGTGAAGCGGGCAAACGTCGGCTCAGAGACTCAATAAATACGCAGCGTTTGACCCAAAGCGGACATTGTGCTCAGACCGGCTACGGCTCTCGCGAGAGTAAAACGTAGTTCCGCGAAATCCTTGCGCGTGGTGCGGTGCCCGGTGAAATGCCGCGTTTCTTTGTTTCGTTCTTGAGGAACTCGATCAAGGCGCGCAGCGCCGGCGTCATCTGCTTACGGCTCGAATAATAAAGAAAGAAGCCAGACAGGCGCGGCGTCCAGTCCTCGAGGACGGTGACAAGCCGGCCGCGCGCAATGTCGGCGGCGATGTAGTCATGGAGCAAATAGGCCAGACCGGCGCCGCCCAATACGGCCTGGATCGACAGATCGATGTCATCGATGATCAGTTTTCCATCGACTTTGGCATGGATGCGCCTGTTCTTCTTCTGAAACTCCCAACCGAAGACGGTGCCGTTCGGCAGCGTGCTGCGGATGCAGTTCTGATGCTGCAGGTCGTTCGGCGTTTTTGGCACGGGATACCGCGCGAAGTATTTTGGGGAGCCGACGACGACGAAGCGCGCTTCATTCATGACGCGCATCGCAATCATGTCGCGATCGACCTGCTCGCCGAACCGAATGCCTGCATCGACCCCTGACTTGACGATGTCCGCCGGCATCCTAGCCACCGAGACCTCAAGCGTGATGTCCGGATATTGCTCGAGGAAGCGTCCGACCAGCGGGCCCATCAGCAAGGTAGCGACCGGCGGCTGAACGACCAAGCGAAGAAGTCCGCTTGCCCCTTTGCGCAACGCATGCAGATCAATTGTCGCCGCAGCCAATTCATTCAACGCCGGGCGAAGCCGGATGAGTAGTCGTTCACCCGCTTCGGTCAGCGAGACGCTGCGCGTGGTCCGATTGAGCAGCCGAAGGCCGAGCCGCTCCTCCAAGGAGCGAAGATTCTGGCTGAGCGTCGAGCGGGCGAGTCCGAGCTGTTTGGCTGCCCTGGCGAAGCTGCGCTGCTCGGCGACCGCCGCAAATGCAGACATTTCGGTGAAATCGCTCCCGCGCATTGTTCAGCCTAAATGAACAAGCCGTCCTGATCTTTGTGGATTATTGCACAATTGAAAACCCGCTAGAAGCGGCGCGAGACCAACTGGGAGGGCTTCGCGATGCGTCACGAACCGGTCTTTCTCGCGCTGGTGTCTCTGCTCTCATTCGTTGCCAGCGACGATACGAGAGCGCAGAGCGCGGAAGAGCAATTTGTCGGGACCTGGAGCTTGGTCTCCATCCGATACGTGCAGCCGAACGGATCAGCTATCGAGCCATTCGGCCCGAATGCCAAAGGTATGCTGGTTTTCGACGGCACGCACTTCTCCACCGAAGTGCTTGCGGCCAATCTGCCCAAGTTCAAATCGAACAACCGCATGATCGGCACCCTTCAGGAATACGAAGCAATATCGCACGGTGTCGTGGCCTATTTCGGCACCTACACTGTCGATCAGGGCGCCAAAATCGTGACCTTGCACATCGAGCGTAGTTCTTTCCCCAACTGGGAGGGGACTGACCAGAAACGGACATTCGAGTTCGTCAATAATGAGCTGCGCTACACAGCGGCAAGTTCAACGGCGAACCCGGCAGAAGCTGCGCAATTGGTTTGGAAGAGGGCCAGTAGGTTCGGTCGGTAAACCCGCGGGTTACGTCCATCTCGCTCGGCTCGCGATGTCTGCTTGTGGCACTTCGCGTCGTTCGCGGCCGGTCTCCGAATTGGTCGCTAACGCAGTGAAGCGGGCAAACGTCGGCTCA
>JBAUHH010000526.1:0-6458 GCA_049680165.1 Pseudolabrys sp. | reverse complement strand
TCGAGCTTGGCGAAAAAGGCTGGACGATCGTACGGCCGTGAACTCTTAGCCGTCGCACGCGCCGGTCAGGTGGCCGGCCGGAAGCGATGTCATGAGGAGGCCACTCGCACCGCTTCCAGGCCGGCCGAACCCCACGGACCCAGGAGATGCGGCGGACCTGAGCACTCCGTAGGGCATTGGGTGGCTGTTTTTGCGTGACGCAAGCCGGCGCCGGCGCGTGCAGCCGTCGGCGCAGAAGCTAGACCAACCCGCCCCCACCTCAAATCAACTTTTTAAGCGTTTGGAATCAGGCCTGAATCCGGCACGGCGCGACCGGTCGATTTCGACGGCGATGGAGCCTGATTCTCTCCGCGCAATCGCGACCGGTCAGGCGGCGTCGGGTACAACCCGATTGCGGCCGTCGCGTTTGGCGCGATAAAGCGCCTGATCGGCGCGCTTGAGGATTGCCGCCGCGGTGTCCTCGGGGCCGCCAATCGCGGCGATGCCGACCGAGATCGTGACGTTGAGATTGCTGGTGCCCTGCTGGATCGAGAACGGCTCGGTCGCGATGCGCCGGCGCAAGCGTTCCGCCACCACGGTCGCAACCGCCATGTCGGTTTCCGGCATCACCACGACAAATTCCTCGCCGCCGTAACGGCAAGCGAGATCGATGTTGCGGATCGACTTGCGGATGCGGAGTGCGAATTCGCGCAACACGTCATCGCCGGCATCGTGGCCGTGGCTGTCGTTGATCGCCTTGAAGTAGTCGATGTCGAGGATGAACACGGAAATCGGCTTGCCGCGCGAGGCCGCCTGCTCGACCAGCGTCGCCAGATGCGTCTCCATATAGCGGCGATTGAACAGTCCGGTGAGCGCGTCGGTGATTGCCATTTCGATCGACATCTGCATGTTGTCGCGCAGACGCTCGGTGTAGCGCTTCTTCTTGATCTGCGTGCGGGCGCGCGCCAGCAACTCGTTCTTGTCGATCGGGCGGATCAGGTAGTCGTTGACGCCGATTTCAAGCCCGCGCATCAGCCGCGCGTTGTTGTCGGCCTCGGCGACGGCAAGGATCGGCACGTTGCGGGTGCGCTCGAGCGAACGCACCTGGCTGCACAACCGTAACCCGTCGAAATTCTGCAAGCCGAGCGAAATGATCGCCAGGTCGTAATTGCCTTCGGCGGCGTGGAACAGCGCTTCGCCCGGATCGGTTTCGACGTCGACCGTGTGCTCGGTCGAGAGCGTCGAGACGATGCGCTCGTACGAGCCCGGGCGGTCGTCGACGATGAAGATGCGGCCGTTGCGGCCGGTTTCGGTGATCGCTTCGCGCTCGGGGCTCTGGATGCCGATTTCCTTCGAGGTCACCGCGCGCATGCGGAGCTCGTCGGTCACCAGCTTGAGCCGCGCCAGCGAGCGCACGCGCGAGACCATCGCCACGTCGATGACGGGCTTGGTGAGAAAATCGTCGGCGCCGGCTTCCAGCCCGCGCACGCGGTCGGACGGCTGATCGAGCGCCGTCACCATGATCACCGGAATATGGTGCGTCATTGGGTTCGACTTGAGCTGGCGGCAGACCTCGAACCCGTCCATGTCTGGCATCATCACGTCGAGCAGCACGATGTCGCATTCGGCGCGCTCGCACAGCGCGAGCGCCTCGGCGCCGCTATTGGCGGTGGTGACGTCGAAATATTCGGCCGACAGCCGCGCCTCGAGCAGCTTGACGTTGGCGGGGACGTCATCGACGACCAGAACGCGGGCGCTCATCGCTGCACCTTCAGGCGTTGCCGAGGAAATGCCGGATGGTCTCGATGAACTTCGCCACCGAGATCGGCTTCGACAGGTAGGCCTCGCAGCCCCCCTCGCGGATGCGTTCCTCGTCGCCTTTCATGGCGAACGCGGTCACCGCAACAACCGGTATCGATTTGAGTTCGGCGTCGTCCTTGAGCCACTTTGTCACTTCCAGGCCGGACACTTCCGGCAATTGAATATCCATGATGATGAGATCGGGCCGGTGCTGACGCGCGAGGTCGAGCGCCTCGATGCCGTTTCGCGTTCCCACGGTCTGATAGCCATGCGCTTCCAGCAGGTCGTGGAAGAGCTTCATGTTCAGCTCGTTGTCCTCCACGATCAGGACGGTCTTGGCCATTCCCCGCCCCTAACCCCGTTTGTCCCCAAGCTCCTGGCCCGCGACGGATGAGCGGACGCGAAACCGCATCGCCTGAGGGCGCACGGTGGAGCATGATGGATTTACGGTAGTTCCGATTTGTTACGGAAAGGCAAACTTCACCAATGAAAAGCCGGGGTCCGTTAACGCCTGAGGCGGCAGAAGGGCTTGCCGTTCAGGCGCTTACCTTCATTGCCACCGATGGCGAGCGCCTGGGGCGCTTTCTGGCCATTACCGGCATCGGGCCCGACCAGATTCGGGCCGCCGCCCGGGAACCGCATTTCCTCGCCGGCGTGCTCGATCACATCGCCTCGGACGAGCGGTTGCTCACAGATTTTGCCGCCGAGGCCGGCATCGACCCCAGCGAGGTCGGCAAGGCGCAGACGGCGCTGGGCGCCAAGCCCTGGGAGCGCGAGGTGCCGTGAGCCCGGGTTTCTGCCGCGATTGCCTGACGGACGCGCCCGCACAAGGGACGCGATGCAAGGGCTGCGGCTCGCCGCGGCTTGTCCGCCATGCCGAGATCGAGACGTTGACGATTGTGCATGTCGATTGCGACGCCTTCTACGCAACCATCGAAAAGCGCGACGACCCGGCGCTGATCGACAAGCCGGTGGTCGTCGGCGGCAGCAAACGTGGCGTGGTTGCCGCCTGCTGCTATGTGGCGCGCACCTACGGCATCCGCTCGGCCATGCCGATGTTTGAGGCGCTGCGGCGCTGCCCGTCGGCGGTGGTGATAAAGCCGAACATGTCGAAATACGTCAAAGTCGGCCGCGAGGTGCGTCGCACGATGCTCGAGTTGACGCCGCTGGTCGAGCCGCTCTCTATCGACGAGGCTTTTCTTGACCTGAGTGGCACGCAACGGCTGCACGGCATGAGCGCGGCGAAGGCGCTGGCGCGCTTTGCGGCGCAGGTCGAGCGCAGCTTCGGCATCACTGTGTCGATCGGCCTTTCGGCCAACAAGTTTCTCGCCAAGATCGCCTCGGACATGGACAAGCCGCGCGGCTTTGCGGTGTTGAGCCAAACCGAAGCCGTGGCGTTTCTGGCGGAAAAGCCGGTCGGTTTCATCCATGGCGTCGGCAAGGTGAGCGCGGAGAAACTGGCCAATGACGGTTTTCGCAAGATCGCCGATTTGCAGCGCGCGGACATGGCCGACCTGACGCGCAAATACGGTGTCGAAGGCCAGCGGCTGTGGCGGCTCGCGCGCGGCCTCGACGAGCGAACGATAGATCCCGCGCGCGAAACCAAGAGCGTATCGGCGGAGACCACGTTCGAACGCGATATCGGCGAATTCCGTCCGCTGGAACAACATTTGTGGGATCTGACCGAGCGGGTATCGACGCGGCTGAAAGCGAGCGGGCTTGCCGGCTCGACGGTGACGCTCAAGCTCAAGAGCACGGACTTCAAGATCCGCACGCGCGCACGCGCGCTCGGCAATCCGACCCAACTCGCCGCGCGCATTTTCGCCGCCGGCCGCGACCTGCTCGGCCACGAGATCGGCAGCGCGAAATTCCGCCTGATCGGCATCGGCGTCAGCAGCCTCGAAGACGCGCAGGGCGACGACCTCGCCGATCTCATCGATCGACGCGCCGCGGAAGCCGAGCACGCGGTCGACCGGCTGCGGCAGAAATTCGGCCGCGACGCGGTGGTTCGGGGTCTGGCGCTGGAAGACGACTAGCGCGAGCCGCTCAAGGACAGGGCTTGGCGTTCTTGATGTCGAGCGAGGTCATCGCGCCGCTGATAGTGAAATCGCTGTAGTCGAGCGTGAGCGCGCGCGAAATGCCGTTCTCGTAAAGCTCGAAGGTAATGGCGTAAGTCGGCGTCTGCTCGCCGCTTCGCTCCTTCTTGGCGCTCTCCTGATCGAAGTAGCTGATGGTCACCGGCCAGCGCGTGAGCTTGGCGAGCAGCGGCTGGTTGGCGGCAGCATCATTTGGCGGCTTTTCCCCAGGCGGAATCGCGCGGCCGATGATGGTGAGCGTGTTGAAGATCTTCTCGCCGGTTTCCGAGCCGTCATAGACCGGAAAGTCGAGGACGCTTTTGCCTTCGCGCGCGGCCTGGATGATCCGCCGCATGTGTTCTGTCGGGAAAACCGCCGTCGGCGTGAGATCGAGTTTCTTGTCCCTCGGCTTGGTCAGGCTCACCGCAAGCTTTTTCGCTTTTCGCTCGGCGCGGCCGTCGACGCTGTCCGTCAGTTGCTCATTGAGCAGGTTTTCCGAATTGAAGCGGAATTTCGTGGCGCGAGCGTCTTCCCAAGTCGTGGAGCGCAGATCGCTCATTGCGCTCTTGCCCTCGCCGGAATCGAGCTCGGATACCTGACGGAATTGCAGCTTGTAGCCTTCGCAGGCGCTGCCGGAGAAATCATACAGGATGCGGCCGCGCACCGCTTCGATGGCGCGGGCGCCGTGCGTGCGCGCCAATTTGAGGTCGTAGACCGCCCGATGCGGCACCAGGAACACCTGGTCGGCCGACGGCGCGGCTGCTGGTGCGGCCGGTGCAGCGAAAACGGATTGATGCGCCGCCGTCGCGAGGATCGCGGCCGCGGCTCCCAAGAGAACCAGCCGGCCGGACGTACCAAGCGTCATCATCGGGTCTCCTCGCGTTGCGCGCGACTCTTGCACGAACGCGCGCAAGATCATGTATCGGCAGGATGCGGCAAGATAGAGGCCGATCCCGCCACCCGCAACGGCGCGGCCGTGGCCGCTGCCGCTTGCGCACCACCCTCCGATCGGCGAAGACAGAACAAATCGGCAAGCGGGAGAGCGTCATGGCAGGATCGGTTGAGACAAAGCTCGCCCAGCAAGGCATCACCCTGCCGACGCCGGCGAGCCCGGTTGCCAACTATGTCCCCTTCGTGCGCAGCGGAAACACGCTGGTGGTGTCGGGGCAGCTTTGCTTCGCCACCGACGGCAAACTGGCAGCCAAGGGACGCCTCGGCGACAGCGTCTCGATCGAGGACGGGCAAAAGGCGGCGCGCGCTTGCGCGATCAATCTGCTGGCGCAACTCAAGGCCGCGCTCGGCGATCTCGACAAGGTCGTGCGTGTGGTGCGGCTCGGCGGCTTCATCAATTCAGCCCCCGGCTTCGCCGACGGCCCGAAGGTGATGAACGGCGCGTCCGATCTAATGGTGGAAGCGTTCGGCGACAAAGGCCGCCACGCCCGCAGCACCGTCGGCGTCGCCGCGCTGCCACTGGACGCCGCCGTCGAAGTCGAAGGCACATTCGAAGTTTCATAAAACTATGCCCGCGCTCGACTGGCTCACCGCACGGCCGATAGCGCATCGTGGCCTCCATGACGCGGCCGCCGGCATTATCGAAAATACCCCGTCCGCCTTTCGCGCGGCAATCGACGGCGGCTATGGCATCGAGACCGATCTGCAAATCACCGCCGACGGCGAAGCGGTCGTGCACCACGACGACGCGCTCGGCCGCCTGACCGAAGGCAGCGGACAACTGGCCGACATGACCGCCGCCGCGCTCAAGGCAGTGCCGTTCAAGGCCACGCGCGACCGCATTATTACGCTGGGCGAATTGTGCGACCTCGTCGCGGGGCGTACGACAATGGTCATCGAGTTGAAGAGCCGTTTCGACCGCGACCGACGTCTCGCCGCGCGCGCGGCGCAGGTGCTCGCGACTTACAAAGGTCCAGTGGCCCTGATGTCGTTCGATCCGGACCTCGTCGAAAAGGTCAGGCGAGCTTCGCCCAAGATGACGCGCGGCATCATCGCCGAGCGCAAGTACGATTGGGGTAACTTCACGCCCGCGGCTAAACGGCAGATGGCTAATCTGCTGCATTTCCCCCGCACCCGGCCACAGTTTGTCGCCTACGCCATCCGCGACCTGCCAACGCCGGCCACGACGATCGCTCGCAGCGTCTTTGGTCTGCCGTTGCTGACCTGGACCGTGCGCAACACGGATGACCGCTCGCGCGCCGCGCGCTACGCCGACCAGATGATTTTCGAGGGATTCCGGCCCTAGCAATTTGCCGCACCGGCAGGATCATTCGCACCACGGCCGGGTTAGTAGGGCAAACAACGTTCGAGGCTCCGCCATGCGCGCTTTATTGCTCGCCGTATTCGCCCTGCTCTTGCTGGCGTTTTGCGTTCCGTCGGCGCCAGCCAGCGCACAAACGATCGGCGAAGCCGTCGCCACGCCGTCCACCAAGCATCCCACCCATCACAAAATGCGGCGTCCGCGTGTCAGTCCGCAGGGGCAAATCGCCTGCACCGAATTTGGCTGCCACCCGATCCCACCGAATTGCCATACGACGACGGTCTACACCTACAACGGCCTTCCGACGGGCTATGACGGCGTGGCCTGCCGCT
>JBAUHH010000525.1:0-4400 GCA_049680165.1 Pseudolabrys sp. | reverse complement strand
CCCTGCGCCAGCAGGCGATAGGCGCAGGTCGGCGGCAGCCAGGGGATGCGCCGCACGTTGCGCGGGGTCAGCCGCACGCAATCCTTCACCTTGGCCTGGCGGCGGGCGTAGTCGGTGCAGCGGCAGGTCTCGCCGTCGAGCAGCTTGCAGCCGACGGAGGTGAAGATGGTGTCGCCGGTGTCGATGTCCTCAAGCTTGTTCAGGCAGCAGCGGCCACAGCCGTCGCACAGGCTCTCCCATTCCGCCTTGCTCATCTGCTCCAGCGTTTTCGCGCGCCAGAAGGGGGGCTTATCGTCCATTACGCGCACTCCGCATGGCGTTCCCCGGGAGCGGACAATTTCGCGTGTCCCGGGCGCGGCGCAGCACGGCGCGCAGCGGCGTGGTGCGCTGCAGACCCGGGACCCCGGTTGCTTCTGATTAAGCTGGACCCCGGATCAGCGGTGCACCGCTTCGCTGCCGCTCCGCGCTGCACCGCGTCCGGGGCACGAAGCCCTGCCGTGCCGCAGCGCGCCGCGCCCGGGACACGTACACCTGGGCTCCGCACAGGAAACCCGGCCGCCCGGCCCGCGTTGGTAAACGGCTGAGTTCGCCGGGATTTGGCCATTTTTAACCGCAATTCCCGTTCACTCTAACCACCGGTTTGATGGCGGCGGCGTGGCCGCGCGGCCCCGGATCGGCTAGAACAATAGCCCACCCACCCTTTAGGCGAGCGGACTTCTTTGCGCGACCTTTTCCCCGAGGATTGGAAGCCGAACCTGAAGCGGCTGATGCTCGGGCTCGACGCCTGGGTGGATTCGAGCATTTTCCGCTCCGGCCGCGGCTCGCGCGAAGGCTACGAGCGCTTCTCCTCGTTCATGGACCGCTTCCACGCCGCCGGCTGGAAGCGCGTGACAAACGAGCTCGTCTCGGAAGCGGCCACGCTCGGCACGGTCGGGATGTTGCTGATGCTGGCGCTCGCGGTGCCGGCGTTCCGGCAGACCTCGGACGAGGACTGGCTCAAGAAATCCGAAATCGCCGTCACCTTCCTCGACCGCTACGGCAACGAGGTCGGCTCGCGCGGCATTCGGCATAACGATTCGGTGCCGCTCGACCAGTTTCCAGACAGCCTGATCAAGGCCGTGCTCGCCACCGAGGATCGGCGCTTCTACGACCATTTCGGCATCGATATCCCGGGCACCTTGCGCGCCTTCGTCACCAATGCGCGCGCCGGCGGCGTCGTGCAGGGCGGCTCCTCCCTCACGCAACAGCTCGCGAAAAACCTGTTTCTGAATAACGAGCGCACGCTCGAGCGCAAGATCAACGAAGCGTTCCTGGCCATGTGGCTAGAAGCGCGGCTGACCAAGAACGAGATCCTCAAGCTTTACCTCGACCGCGCCTACATGGGTGGCGGTGCGTTCGGCGTCGACGCGGCGGCTCAGTATTATTTCAACAAGTCGGCGCGCGACGTCGACCTGTCGGAAGCCGCTATGCTTGCCGGCCTGTTCAAGGCGCCGACCAAATATTCACCCAACGTCAATCTGCCGGCCGCTCGCTCGCGCGCCAACGTCGTTCTCGACAACCTGGTCGAGGCCGGCTTCATGACCGAGGGCCAGGTGTTCGGCGCCCGCCGCCACCCCGCCACCCCGGTCGACCGCCGCGAGGAACGCGCGCCCAATTATTATCTCGACTGGGCGTTCGACGAGATGAAGAAGCTCGTCGATACGTTTCCCAAGACCATGACCGAGCGCGTGTTCGTCGTGCGCACGGCGCTCGACGTCAACCTGCAGCGCGCGGCGGAAAATGCGGTCGAGAATTCGCTGCGGCAATACGGCCAGGAATATCACGCCGGCCAGGCCGCCGCTGTGCTGATGGACGTCGACGGCTCGGTGCGCGCGATGGTCGGTGGACGCGACTATGGCGCAAGCCAATTCAACCGCGCGGTCGACGCCATGCGCCAGCCCGGCTCGTCGTTCAAGCCTTACGTCTACGCGACCGCGCTCAAGCATGGACTAAAGCCGACATCGATCGTCGTCGACTCGCCGATCTGCCTCGGCAACTGGTGCCCACATAACTACGGACATTCTTATGGCGGCTCGATGCAGCTCATCACCGCCCTCACCCACTCGATCAACACCGTCGCGGTGCGGTTGTCGGTCATCGTCGGCGACGGCAATGCCAAGCTCGGCCGCGCGAAGATCATCCAGACTGCGCGCGACATGGGCATCACCACACCGCTTCCTGACACCCCGTCGCTGCCGATCGGTGCCGACGCCGTCAACCTGCTCGAGCACGTCGGCGCCTACGGCACCTTCCCCAACCTCGGCAAGAAGGTGACGCCGCACGCAATCCAGGAAGTGCGCACCGGCACCGGCAAGCTGATCTGGCGCTATGACCGCGACGGCCCCAAGCCGCGGCAGGTTCTGTCGACCGGCGTCGCCATGGACATGATCAAGATGATGAACAGCGTCGTCGAAAACGGCACCGGCCGGCGCGCGCGCCTGGACGGCATCGCCGTTGCCGGTAAGACCGGCACGACCAACGCATACCGCGACGCCTGGTTCATGGGATACACGGGCAATTTCGTCTGCGGTGTCTGGATGGGCAACGACGATTACACGTCGACCAACCGCATGACCGGCGGTGCGTTGCCGGCGATGACCTGGCACAGCATTATGGAATATGCCCACCAAGGCATCGAGCTGAAGCCCCTGCCCGGCATTCCTGTGCCGCCACCGCGTCAGCAGCTCGTTGCGGAAGCAAAGGCCAAGGGCGGCGAAACGCCGTTGCCGCGGCCGACCATGCTAAGCAAGCGCGGCGCCGATGTGCTCGTGCGCGTTGAGCAGATGATGGATGACGCCACCCGTGCGCTTGGTCCGCTTCCGACCGTCTCGAGCGCCGGCGAGAAACAGGCCGCAACACAACGCCAGACCGATGCCCTTGCCTCCTCCCTGGAGGGAAAGGACTTCAACCTCGGCGTCCGGAACTGATTGGCCATCGCAAGCCCATCATCGTAATCTCCCCTAGCCTCTCGAACGCCTGATTCTCTGCGGGTCGCACGTGCGCTTGCTCTTCGGATCTCTTTTCGCCTTCATCATCGCCGCGCTGGTCGGCCTGGGCGCGACCTATTTCGCGTTGACGCGCGGCGCCGCGTTCGGCGCGCTCAAAATCGGCAGTTGGACCGCTTGGCCGAAGACCGGCACCGCCGACGCCGATCCTTATGCACGCGCGGCGATCGCGCGCACCGGGCAATTGCCCATCAGCCTCGGCGATGGCGTCTCGTTTTCGGCGCAGACCGACGATAATGGCCGCGTTCTGGACGGGCGCTGCGATGTCGTGCTCGACGGCGTCACGCCGGCGGCACGGTTCTGGACGCTGACGCTTTACAATGTCGAAGGTGATCTGGTTGCGAATTCGATCAGCCGTTACGGTTTCACCAGCCAGGAAATCGTTCGGCACGCTGACGGCAGTTTCGAAATCACTGTGGCTCCGCGCGCCAACCCCGGTAACTGGCTCCCGACCGGCGGCATCGATCGCTACACGCTGGTGCTGCGCCTTTATGACACCGCGGTCGGCGTCTCCACCCGCGCTGGACGCGAAGTGCCGATGCCGTCGATCAAGACCAGGAGTTGCCCATGATGCGATGGCTGCTCCTTCTCCTCGGCGGCGCGCTGCTTGGCGGCGTTGTCCATCTGGCGACCGTCATGATCCTGCCGCGCACGGCGACGCACGATGCCTATGCCCGGCTGTCACCGATCGCGCCGGTCAATAAAGTAACGGCACTGCCGGTGCCTACGCCCGACGTCGCGCTGATGCCGTTCATGGATCCGGCCTTCGTCAGCGCGGTTTGCCGCTACGACCTCACGAAGACAGCGCTGAAGCTGACCGTACCCGTCAGCCTCGCGTACACGTCGGTGTCGTTCTACACGCGCTACGACGTCGCCTATTACGCCATCAACGACCGCGCCGCCGGCCGCCGCGTCATCGAGCTCGACTTGATGACGACGGAGCAACACAACGAACTGCCGGAAGAAGAAGACGTTACCGCGGCCGATCGTCTTATTGTGGAATCGCCGACCACGACCGGTTTGATTGTCATTCGCGCCCTGGCGACGGAGCCCGGCTTGATGCCGATGGCCCGCAATGCGATCGCGGCCGCACAATGCCGGCCGCTGGAGCCGTCACAAGCTTCCCGGTAATCCGAGCGACCGTTCCAGGTGATAGCCGGTGGGGGCCGGGCGGTGGTAGCGCGCGATCCGCGCCTTAAGCTCGTTGAGATGGCGCTCGACATCCACCGCCTGTGGCGACGGCGTCATGATGACGAGACGCTCGAGCGCAAAGCGGTAAGAAGAGACGCGCTGGTCGAGCGACGCATAGACCCACGACACGATCAACCCGTTTTCGTGCATCCGGCGTTTGGCGTT
>JBAUHH010000524.1:0-5934 GCA_049680165.1 Pseudolabrys sp. | reverse complement strand
GTCGTGGGATGCGGATCGGCGACGACCAGCAGGTCGAGCTTGGTGAGGCCCTTCACCGATTCTGGGATGCGCGTGATCGAATTGCTGGCGTGGCCCTGCACGAACATCGCGCGCACGATGTCCTTCTGGCCGACTTTGTCCTTCGGCAGCAGCACGGCATCGAACCAGCGCGTCAGCGGGATGCCGGGCGTCTCCATGATCTTCTTGTTGTCGAACTGCTTGAGCAGCCAGTCGTAATCGGTCTCCCAGACGCGGCCCCAATGCTTCCAGGCGCCTTCGGACAGGCCGTAGTAGAACGGCAGCGTCACCACATCGAGGCCGATGTCGGTGGCGCCCTGCACGTTGTCGTGGCCGCGGAAGATGTTGGCACCGGTGCCCGGCTTGCCGACGTTGCCGGTGGCAAGCAGCGCGATGCAGCTTGCGCGCACGTTGGCGGTGCCGACGGTGTGCTGGGTCTGGCCCATGCACCAGATCAGCGTCGATGGACGCTCGGTGGCGAACATCTTGGCGACGCGCTCAAGCTGCGCTCCCGGAACGCCGGTGAGGTTCTCGACTACCTCCGGCGTGTACTTCTCGACTTCCTTGCGCACCTCGTCCATGCCGTAGACGCGCTGCTTGATGAATTCCTTGTCTTCCCAACCGTTCTTGAACACATGCCAAAGCATGCCCCACAGCACCGGGATGTCGGTGCCGGGACGGATACGCACGTATTCGGTGGCGTGCGCGGCTGTGCGCGTCATGCGCGGATCGATGACGATGAAGTTCGCCTTGTTGAGCTCCTTGCCTTCCAGCAAGTGCTGTAACGACACGGGGTGCGCTTCCGCCGGATTGCCGCCCATGATGATCTGGGTCTTGGCGTTGCGGATGTCGTTGTAGCTGTTGGTCATCGCGCCGTAGCCCCAGGTATTGGCCACGCCGGTCACGGTCGTCGAATGGCAGATGCGCGCCTGGTGGTCCTGGTTGTTGGTGCCCCAGTACGCGGCGAGCTTGCGGAAGAGATACGTGCTTTCGTTGGAGAACTTCGCGGAGCCGAGCCAGTAGACCGAATCCGGCCCCGACTTCTGGCGAATGGCGTTGAGCTTGTCGCCGATCTCGTCGATCGCCTGGTCCCACTTGATGCGGGTCCACTGGCCGTTGACGAGTTTCATTGGATATTTCAGGCGGCGCTCGCCCATGACGAGTTCGCGCACCGAAGCGCCCTTGGCGCAATGCGAGCCGCGGTTGATCGGCGATTCCCAGCTCGGTTCCTGGCCGATCCAGACGCCGTTCGACACTTCGGCCGTGACGGTGCAGCCGACCGAGCAATGCGTGCAGACGTTCTTGCGGATGGTCACCGCAGCGCCGGCCGCGGGCGGCGGACCGGCTTTCGCCTTGCGCACGCTTGCAAGCGGCAGCGCGCCGAGCGTTGCAAGGCCGCCGGCGACGAGGCCGGAGCGTTGCAGGAATGTGCGGCGGTCAACGCGGTCGTTGCTTTGGCTGGCGAGAGCGGCGAGCGTGCCGCGGCGCGCCTGGCGTTCTGTTCGTTTGATCAGCACGGCGTGCCTCCCTCAGCTCGGATAACGGTTGACGCGGTAAAAGGTCTTCACCTCGTCCGAATCGGCTTTGTAGCGAGCCTTGCGCTTGTCGGTGTTGCTCTCGGAATCGGCGTGCGCTTCGGTCACAAGGGCGGCGGGAGTGACCGCGACACCAGCACCGGCGCCAAGGACGCGAAGGAAATCGCGTCGAGCAACTTTGGCTTTGCCATCTGTCTTCATCGCCAGTCCTCCTTGAGTGCTTTTAAGTTCCTTTGCGCGCGCTATCTAAGCCGGCAGCGTGAATGCCTCCGATTCGATATCGACGAACACGCGGCCGAGCGTTCCGACGTTGCGATAAAAATCTGCGCCCTCCGCGTTCTCCAGATCGGCGAAGAAGCGGCCGATCCACGGCTGCAAATGTTTCTCGAACAGGTGATGGTCGGCGCCCGCGGGCGCAAGCAATTGCCCGCCGACGATGCCGGCCATGATCTCGCAGAGAATGGCGGCGTGATCTTCCGGCTCGTACTGGTTTTCGGCGCGCTCGATGCCGAACATGATCAGATCCTGGCGCAGCCGCGCCAGCGGCCGCTCATGAAGGAAGCCGGTGAGATAATAGGAACCGTACGGCACCAGTTCGCCGCGGCCGATTCCAATGAACAGGTTGAAGAACTCGCGCTCGACCTTGCCGGCGTCGGCTTTGCTTGCGGCGTCCGCAAGCCCGATATGCGCGACGCCGAGCGGCGTCGGATCGCCGCGCAACGTGGCGAGCCGCTTGAGCAGGCCCGCGTCGGGAGCGCGCGCGAGCAGCCCCGCCAGCAGCGCGTATTCCTGCGCGCGGGCGAAATCGATGTCGTCGACGCCGCTCATTTTCATCTCGCCAAAAAGATCGGGACGAAGGATGGCGCGGCCGACGCCGGTCACCGCTTCGACGCTGAGTACTCGCTCGGCGGGGACGCGGTCCCAATTCGAGACAGACGGCTGAGAAATCCCAATACGTCGCGCAAGCTCGGTGACGCCGCCGGCGGCATGTATCGCTTGCTGAAGTCCCCGATCGGTCATGTCACTTTTTTCTTATTGTTTTCGCCCCGGAAGCCGCCCCGCCTACGTTTTTGCAACGCAGACAATGCCGTGGCAGTGCCAAACAATAATAATTAAAAGCTATCGCCGCCGGCTTTGTAGGGTCAATAGCCCGGGGCTATGGGCGGATAACTATTTCGGAAGAGCGCCACCGTGCCCGCGCAGGCGCGGCGGTGGGCCGGAATCCGCATTCGCGGATTCATCTTGCAGCGCAACATGGTTTTCGCCGTGCGGCAAACTGTTTTCGTCCAAGGCGACCGGTTCCTGCTGCGGCGCCGGGCTGGTGTCCACCACGAGCGGCGACGCCGGCGGATCGTGGGGCGACGGCTGATTTTGCTCAGGATTATTTTGCGCCGCGGCGACGTTCTCGGCTTCGGCAGGAGGCGCGGCGGTATCCGGCTGGGGCGAGCCGATCGCTTGCGCGAGCAGGCTCTTGATGTCGAAGCCTTCCGGCAGCGGCCCAAAGCCAGGAATGCCGTTTGGATCGTTGAAGTCGCCCACGTTCTCGACCAGCCCAATGAAGTCGCGGATCTGCACGTCGGCCGACCACGCGCGACGAAGCGCCGCATGCCGCAGCTCGAGCGGCACGCCGGCCTGCATGAAGGCGCGCACGTCGGAATTCGCGCCGATCGATTCGATCGACGGCAGCGTGGCCACGTCGAACGGTGCGTCAGCCTGTTTCGATTCGGCGGATGAAATCTTTTTTTCGTCCGCACCCTCGGGCTTTGGATCTTTCGCCTCCGACGCAGCGTCCGCGGGCGGCGACTCCTCCACCGCTTCGCGCTTGCGCCGCGACCACCGCTCGATAAATTTTTCAGTCTCGCTCATCGTTTCTCATCGTCGCGCATCGGCGAACGGCGCGCCAGCGCTTCCGGATCGGCGCTGTCGCGCTTGCGCTTGACGAACGCATGATCGACATGGTGCTCGGACACGAACGCCGCAAGCAGGTCCTGGATCGCCGCCGGCATCGGCACCGGCTCGATCAGATCGTTGCCGGCTTCGGTCAGCGCTTCGCCTTCCGCCGGATCGGCGGTCACGGTGAACAGCTCGTACGGCGGTTCCCTGCCGCTCGGCCGCAGCGCGACCCATAGCTGCGGCGTTTCGGTCATCAGGTTGCCGCGATAATTGTCCGCTTCGGTGCGGTACAGCTCGACGTCAGCCGCGCCGGCATAAAATGTCACGCGCGCGCCGTCATCGCTGAGCTTGCTCCACGGCTGCGCTTCCGGTTCGCCGACCAGAACGCCGACCGGGCGCCAGACGAACTCGCTCCACTGGGTAACGCCCTTGCTGCGCTCGACCACGACGCCGACCGTAATCGTCTGCAGCGGCGGAGAGACGCTCAACTGACAGCCTCCAGGTGGCGGATCGGCAAGCCGATCACCAGGTTTTGCGGCTTCATGCGAATGAGCTTGTCCGGCGTCATCGCCAGGATCAGATAGACTGGCTCGCCGCGCACCTTATCGATGGCAATCGACGGATCGGCGAAGGTCAGCTTGAACAGCCCGATCACGCGCGAGAGCGTCGCTTCGTCGGGTTCCTCGCCCTTCCAGAGCTGGTCGCCGATCCTGGTGGCGTCGGCGTCGAGCCCGACATACCAGGCGAAATTGACGTTGGAGAGCTCGGTCAGTGGTTCGATCGTCACGTCCACGCCGTGGATGTGCGAGATCCAAACGGTCATCGCCTCGGCCAGCGCGGCAAGCCCGTTGCGGCCTCCGGTAAGATCGAGCGCCATGTCGAAGCGGTCGCTGCGCGCCCAGTAACTGCCGGCGTTGTCGTCGTTAAGCACGTCGATCTCGGCTTCGGCGGGAATTCCCAGCATCGACACCAGCGGCGAAATAGGCGCGGCATTGACGCCGCCGATTGTCTCCTCGTCGGCCGCGATCAGCGATTGCTCGTGCAACGTCACGCGTTGCGCGCGGAAGAACATCTCGGCGGCACGCAACACTTTCGGATCGGCGCAGCCGTTGAGCGCGTTGCGCAACACCACGTGCACAAGCTGATTGATGAACAACGGCGGCGTATTTACGGGTCCGTGCCGCACCAGCTCGGCATAGGCCCCTTCCAGCGTCTTGTGGCGCAGCAGATGGTCGCGAAACGCGATCATCAATTGCCAGTTCTCGCGTGCGTCGATATCGGCAATCGTCGCGATATCGGAGGCAGACACCAGTGTGCGCGGATCGGCGAGCAATGCGTCGTACAGCCTGCGCTCGACCGCGCAGGCATCCGGCGGCGGGATCAATTCGGGCCGCGCCAGATAGACTTTGAGGAATTCGTCAGTGACCAAAAGCCCGCCGCCCTCGTCGTGCTCGAGCAAATGGTGACCGCAGGAAATCCAGAAGTCGTTCATCTGTTTTCTTTCCCGGCCAACGCGACCAGATCGACATCGTCGCCCGCTTGCGGCGCAACCTCGCCCTCGCCCTCGACTTCCATGAACGAAAACGCGCGCAGCGGCTTCGGCCCGTTGCGCGGGCGCAAGGTGCGGAACGACTCGCGCACATTGCCGTCCTCGCAAGAGCGATGCACGGCGATCAGTGTGTCCTGCGGCTGACTGCACAGCGACTCGGCGAAGGCGACTTCCTCTTCCGCCGCCGCGCGCGCGGCCTCGATATCGGGCGCGCCGAAATTCTTCATCAATTGCTGAGCCAGCGCGTCGAGAATATGCGCGCGATCGGCGTCGTCGGCTTCGACGATCTGCACCAGCGTCGACCAGCCGAGCGAATTGATGCCGAGAAAGCCGCCACGAAACGCCGAGCGCGCCTTGCCTTCGAGCTTGCCGGGATCGCCGCCCCAGAACGCGAACGCGCCGGACACCGCCCATTCGCCGGGCTCCGCCGCCTTCTCGAACACGAAGGTGTCGGACGCATCGAGCCGGATGGTGCGCAGCAGCTTCATGCGCGCGGACCTCCGGTCTTGGGATCGAGCCACGCCGGCTTGCTCAGCGCCGGCACCAGTTTGCTGCGTTCGGCCTCGGCCTTGCCCATGCGGCGCACGAGCAGATCGCCGTTATCGTCGATGTCGCGGCGCACGCCGTTTTCCTTCGTCAGCCGCGCCAGATAGTCGTGCGCCACCGCGGCGAAACCGCGCTCCTGCCAGCTATCGGTCGCGAGCATCAGATGACGCGCGAAACTTTCTAACAGCCGCGCCGCCGTGAAATCGGTAAAGCCTTCTTCTTCCAGCGCGGTCGAGAGCGGGGTGAGCCCCGGCTCGGTGTTCATCGAAACGGTGCGGATCATTGCGCCAAAAACGAGCCAGGCCGGCGGCCTGTCTTCATCGGCGCCGCGCGGCCAGGCGAGCCGGCCGCCACCGACGATGCCGCCGTTGATCCGCAACGTGTCGGGCCACA
>JBAUHH010000523.1:0-9818 GCA_049680165.1 Pseudolabrys sp. | reverse complement strand
GTCGTGGTAACCGATCGTCTCCAGCGTGTCGCCGCGGTTGAAATAGGCGACGTCGTAAGTGGGGTTCGCCTTGATCGCCAGGTCGAAATCCTTCACTGCGCGCTCGAGCTCGCCCTTGCTCTTGTAGGACAGGCCGCGGTTGTTGAGCGCCACCTCATAATCGGGATTGGACTTGATCGCCTGGTCGAAGTCGGCGATGGCGCGGTCGGTCTCGCCCTTCTGCTGCAGAATCATGCCGCGGTTGTTTAAGGCCACCGCATAGGTCGGATCGAGCTTGATCGCCTGATCGAGGTCGGCCTGCGCGCGATGCAGGTCGCCCTTGCGCTGATAGAACATCGCGCGGCTGTTATAGGCGCCCGGATAGGTCGGGTTGAATTTGATCGCCTGCTCGTAGTCCGAGAGCGCGCGGTCGAACTTGCCGCGCGCGGCATAGGTGTCGCCGCGCTCGGTGAAGGCGGCAGCGTATTTCGGCTCGAGCTTGATCGCCTGGTCGTAGTCGCGGATGGCGCGATCGTAGTCGCCCTTCTGCTGGTAGGCCTTGCCGCGGTCGACGAAAGCGGCGGTGAATTTCGCATTGAGCCGCAGCGCCTGATCGAAATCGGCGACGGCGCGGTCGAAGTCTCGCTTTTCGAGATAAGCAAGACCGCGGCTGTGCGCGGCGAAGGCGTCGCGTGGATCGAGGCGCACGGCCTGGCTTAGGTCCTGGATGGCGCGATCGACCCGGTGCTTGTCGTAATGCGCGATGCCGCGGTTGTAATAAGCGGCGCTGTAGTCGGGGTTGAGTCTGATGGCGCTGTCGAAGTCCGCGAACGCAAGGTCGTCCTTGCGTAGCGTGCGGTAGCAGATACCGCGATTGTTGAAAGTTGAGGCGCTTTTCGGATCGAGCGCGATCGCTTCCGAGAAGTCCTTCACCGCCGCCTGGAAGTCTCGCTTTTCCTTGTTGACGAGTCCGCGCTGATAGTAAGCGCCAGCGAACTTGGGGTTGACCTTGATCGCCTGATCGTAATCGACCACCGCACGGGAGAAGTCCTGCTTGCGCTGGTAGGCTTCACCGCGGTTGGTGAGCGCCTGCGCGAATTTCGGATCGAGCAGGATCGCCTGATCGAAGTCGGCGATGGCGCGGTCGCTGTCGCCTTTGGCAGCGTAGGCGAGGCCGCGCACGTTGAACACTTCGGTGTAGCCGGGCCGGATATTGAGCGCGAGATTGAGGTCGGCGATGGCGCCGTCATAGTCGTTGCGCTTGTAGCGGGCAAAGCCGCGCTCGTAGAAGGCGGCCGCGTTCTTGGCGTCGAGACCGATCGCCTGGTCGAGATCGGCCACAGCGCGGTCGACATCGCCCTTGCTGCGGTAGGAAATGCCGCGGTTGAAGTAGGCAAGGGCGTTCTTGGGGTCGAAGCGGACCGCCTGGCTGAAATCGGCGATGGCGCGGTCGTTATCGCCCTTGTCGCGAAAGACGAGGCCACGATTGTAGAAGGCGAGCGCGTTCTTCGGATCGAGCTGGATCACCTGATCGAAATCGGTGAGAGCGTGTTCGAGATCGCCGCGCGCCATATAGGTAAGGCCGCGGTTGTAATAGGAGAGGGTGTCCTTCGGGTCGAGCTTGATCGCCTGCGTGAGGTCGTGCAGCGCCTTCTCGTAGTCGTGCTTCTCGTAGTACGAGACGCCGCGATCGTAGAATGCGAGCGCGTAGCCCGAATCCAGTCTGATCGCCTGATCGTAGTTTTCAATGGCGCGGTCGTAGTCGTGCTTGTCGTAATAGGCGTTGCCGCGGTTGTAGTAGGCGAGCACGTAATTCGGATTGAGCAGGATCGCCTGGTCGTAATCCTTGATCGCGCGCCCGACTTCGCCGCGATTGCGATAGGCAAGGCCGCGGTTGTTGTAGGCAAAGCCGTCGCGCGGATCGGACAAGATCGCCAGGTCGAAATCCTGGATGGCGCGATCGACGTCGCCCTTGGCGGCGTAGGCGATGCCGCGATCGTTGAGCGCGAGGATATAGTCGGCCCTGAGCTTGATCGCCTGGTCGAAATCCTGAATGGCGCGCTCGTAGTCGCGGATATCGCGGTAGGCGAGGCCGCGGCTGTGATAGGCCACCGCATCGTTGGGATTGAGCTTGATGGCGCGGTCGTAGTCCGGAATGGCGCGGTCGGGCTCGCCCTTGGCCCGGTAGGCCATGCCGCGATTGTAGAGCGCGAGCGCGTCGTTCGGGTTGATCTTGACCGCAAGATTTAGACGATCGATGGCGCGCACGAAGTCGCGCTTGTCGTAATAGATGTAGCTCAGTGCATTGAGCGCCTTGCCGTTGCGCTTGTCGTATTTGACCGCCTGCTCGAGATCCTGCGCCGCGTTGTCGGCATCTTTCTTGTCACGATAGGTTTCGCCGCGGCCGTAATAGGCCGCCCCATTCTTCGGATTGAGCTTGATCGCCTCATCGTAGTCGCGCAGGGCGTGATCGTGGTCGCTCTTCTCACGATAGGCGTCGGCGCGCCTGGTCAGCGCATTGGATTTCGTGAGCTTTGCATGTGTTCCGTCGATGACGGCGGTGCAGCTAGCGATGCGCAGGTCAGCTGTGGAATCCTTCGCCTCGCACTGGCGCTCCTGCTTGGGCGTGAGCGCAAACGCCGTCGGCGCCGCCAGCAGCAGAGCTGCCGACCACGCCGCACCGATAATGAAGTGTTGCATTCCCCGTTTCATATCGCCTCGTGATGCTCGTCTTGCGCATCGCGCAGCCGATTTCCCGCGCCGAACTTAGACGGAGGTTGCGCTCCAACACAGCGCTGGCGGGGATTTGACGGAGTTAAGATTAATCGCAAACGGTAGCGTTCGCAGGCAAGTCGCGCCGGCGCCGTTAAGACCTGTGAATCGAGTTGGTTACTTTTGAGCCGCGACGGCCGCGGCGCGCGCGGCGGCCGCCATGTCTTCGATCACGTAGTCGGGCGGCATCACGTAGGCCATGACGCGGCTCTTGTCGTAGACGGACTGCCTGACGGTCGGACCGTGATTGCCGGAGATCAGGATCGGATTGCCCTTGCCGTCGGTGCCGCGCACCACGCCGACGTGACCGCTATTGAGGCCTTTGCGGTAGAGGATGGCGATGGCGCCGACGCGCGGGCCATCGAGCCGCTTGCCGTACTCCAGGAACGAGCGCGCCGCGCGCGAGTGCGTGCCTTTGCCGCCCGCGCGGCGCAAGACGAAATTCATGAAATCGGCGCACCAGAGCTTGGTCGGCAGGCCGATCTGCTGCGCGGTGCGGCCGCGCCAGCGCAACGCCTCAAGCAACACTGCGGAGGCGCCCGGCACCTGGCCGGCGGCTTCCGCCGCGTCGGTGCGGCTGCGCGTTACGGTCTCAAGCGGTTCGACGTTGGGAAAGCGGTCGCCCTTCTCGCCGGTCGCGCGCGCGGGTGCGGCTGCGACGAGCGCGCACGCACCAGCCAGAGCAATCGCGATCAACCGCTTCATTACCGTCCCCGTCGGCGCTTTCTGCCGTACCCACCTGGCTCCTTATAGCGCGGCAAAGCAAACCGTTCGGCGCCGCCAGAACCTTGGTTAATGGCTGTATCTTTGCGATCCGATGCGGTTCCGGCAAGGAATGAATGGCGCGAACGCGCTCTGGTTCTCGATATGGTTAACGCGCGTTGACGATAGAAACCGCGATACAGCGCATGCTTCTGCGCACGGCAACTGTCGGCGGATTAGCGGATGGTGTAGCGGATCGGCACCGAGATCGCGATTTGCGCGCCCGGCACTTCAGGCGGCGGCGGCGGCAAAGGTTGCGCGCGTTCCACCAATGACAACGTTGCCTGATCGAGCGCGCTCGACCCCGAGCTGCGCACAATGCGCGCGTTGTGCACGCCACCGTGCCGGTCGATGCTGAACGCAAGTTGCGCGACGCCGTGGTCGCCGCGCGACTGCGCTTCGGGCGGATAGCGCTTGTGGCGTTCGAGTGTCGCGACCAGCAGCGACTTCCAGTTCGGCAGCGCATTCGAATCGCGCGAGGAGGCGCCCGGCATTGGCGCGGCGGCGCGTTCGGCGCGGCGCTCGGCCACGCTCGGGGCCGACGTGAGGCTCGCGTGCTTCTGCCGTGGCTTGTGCTCCTTCGGCTTTTCCGGCGGTTTCGGCGGCGGCGTGACCGCGAGCTCCGGCTCCGGCGTGTTATCCGGCTTCTGCTCGATCATGGTCATCGGCTTGATCGGCTCAGGCTCCGGCTCGGCCTCGGTTTGCTCGGGGCCGGGCGGCAATTCGTTCGGCACGATCTCCGGCGCGACCGGCACCGGCGCGAGCTCGACCATGATCACCGGTGCATTCGCAACCAGGTCGGAATCCTCATGCCATCGTGCGAGCAGGGCCATCGCACCGCCGACGTGGAAGAACAGCGCCACGCCGAAGCACACGAGCCAGCGTACCGTTTCCGGCCATCGGTGCCATCGCGGGCGTGGTGCGTCGGCGGTCACGGTGTTTTGTCCGCCTCAAGACCGACCAACGCGACATGCAGATAACCGGCAGCGCGCAACTCGTTCATCACGGTCATCAGGTCACCGTAGGCAACGGTCCTGTCGGCGCGCAGGAAAACGCGCTGCTCCTTGTCGCCTTCCGTCGCCTGCGCCAGCGCCAGCGCGAGCGACGCGTGGCTGACCGGATCGTTGTCGAGCATCAGCGTGAGATCGGATTTCACCGTCAGGAACAGCGGCTTGTCCGGCCGCGGCTGGCGCTCTGCGTTCGACGAAGGCAGGTTGACCGAAATGTCCACCGTCGCCAGCGGCGCAGCGATCATGAAGATAATCAGCAGCACAAGCATCACGTCGATGAACGGCGTGACGTTGATCTCATGGACCTCGGTCAGTTCGTCATCGCCGTGATCGAGACGTACGCTCATGGTGCGTTACTCGGCCGCGGAAACCGGCCGGCGCCGTTCGGCCGGCCGAAACGCACTGCGATCGAGATCGCGGCTGACCAGACGCAGAACCTCGGCGGCGGCGTCGGCGTGCAGCGCGCGATAGGTCGCGACCCAGCGCGAGAAGAAATTATACATTACGACCGCCGGAATGGCGGCGACAAGGCCGAGCGCGGTTGCGAGCAACGCTTCGGCAATGCCGGGCGCCACCACCGCAAGGTTGGTGGTGTGCGACTTCGAGATGCCGATGAAGCTGTTCATGATGCCCCACACTGTGCCGAACAGGCCGACGAAAGGCGCGGTGGCGCCGATGGTGGCGAGAATGCCGGTGCCGCGGATCATGCGGCGGCCGGCCGCGGCCTCGATTCGCTCGAGCCGCGAGGCGATGCGCTCCTTCACACCGACCGGATCGAGCGCATCGGCCGAAAGCCGCACTTCGGTGGCGGCGGCATGAACCAACGAGCTTCCGGCGTCGCTGCTGTCTTCCATCTGCGCGAGGCCGTCGGCGAGATTGTGCGCGACCGCGAGTGCCGCGATTGTCACGCGCAGGCGGCGGCGCGCGACCATCAGCTCGATCGCCTTGGCGAACCAGATCGTCCAGGTCAGCACCGAGGCGAATGCGAGACCGATCATCACGGCTTTCACGACGACGTCGGCTGCCATGAACATGCCCCACGGCGACAGGTCGCGCGGCAGTTTCAGCCCGACGTCGGGAACAGGGGATGCCGCAGCGGCTGGCGCGACAGTGCTCGCCGCCGTCGGAGTGACGGAAGGCGTCGGCACGGCAGCAGGCGCTTGCGTGTCGGGAGCTGCCGCCGGCGCGACGGGGTTGATCGGAGCCGCCGCCGGCGTCTGCGTCGTGGGAGCCTGCGCAAATGCCAGCGGTGACGTCAGCAGGACAATCAATAAAGCGCCAGTAACAAGGGGCGCGACGTGGCGGCGATTAAATGCGCTCAACATGCGAACCTCGCTGTCGCCGCTGCTATAGCAGCAACGGTCCGCCGGCTGAACCGGAAACCCGCGTCAATTGCGCAGATTTTAGGGATTCCAAACAACGTCGGTACCTCGCGCGTTCGCTGGCTAAAACGTGGCGACCGCTGAGAGCCTGAAGGTACGCGGCTCGCCTGGCGAAATGTTGTTATTGCCGTCTGCCGAGGCCCAATAGCCTTTGTCGAAGATGTTCTCGACGTTGAGCTGCGCTCTCCAGGTGTCATTGATCTTCATGTAAATCGCGGCGTCGAAACGAACGAAGCCGGGCATTTTGACGCTGTCGTCCGACGAGGCAAAGGAATTGGAAAAGTAGATAACGCCAAGAGCGGCGGCCCATGTCGGATCAATCTGGTACTTGTTCCACCACGAGAACTGATTGAATGGAACGAGTTGCACACGGTTGCCGGCGACAATCGTCGCGGACGTATCGCTTGTTATCCGCGCGTCGGTGTAAGCATAGCCGAATGACGACTGCCAGTCCTTGGTCACGTAACCGGTGAGGCCGGTCTCGAAGCCGCGGATTCTGTGACTGCCGGATGGGAAGAAAAATCCGGGATTGTTCGGGTCGGCAATCGGAACATTCGTCCGTTTAAGCTCATATACGGCGGCGGTGTATTGGAGCTGCGGCAGAATATTCCATTTGACGCCGACTTCCTTGTTTTCGAATTTCTGCGGCTGGAGAAGCAAAGTGCCGTCGTTTAGCGAACTAAACTGGTCACCCGAGGCCGGAAGATAAGAGACGCTGTAGGCGCCGTAGATCGAAAGATTTTCCACAGGCTTTACGATCACGGCGGCTTGCGGCGACACCATGGTATCGACCCGCGCGCGGTTCGTGTCCGTATTCATATCCAGCGCTGACATGTCAAAGCGATCAACGCGGGCACCGCCAATCAACTGTAGCCAACGCGTGATTTCGACCGTGTCCCGGGCGTAAGCCGACTCGATGTAGAGCTCATATTTACTGTTCGAATCGGTTGCTTGGTGAATGAAATTGACTGGCCCATAGTAAGTCGGGTCAAACGGATTGACGACAATCGTATTAGTTCCGCTGGAAAAGAAACCAGTATTGCGGACGTCAATTCCCGCCTGTCGGCCAAGCTCCGTTCCGAACGCAATCGTATGGCCGACCGGTCCGGTGGAACCCTTGTAGACGAAGTCAGTCTGATTGAAGGCGTTGTTGCGGTTGGTCGTGTGCTGATAGGCCGCAAGATTGACCGCGGTGCCTGCCGGATTCACCGCTCCTGAAAGCGGGCCGTTGCCCGGATAGACGTTCTGGTAAAATTTCTGATAGTCCGCGAGCATTGTCGAATTCTTCACAGTCAATCCATTCTGGAAGTCGTGCTCGACTACGCCCGTCAGGGTATTCACGTCGACCCGCGCCACATTCAAATCCGGGCTGCCAAAGAATACGCTCATGTCTCCATTCGGAGCGAAGGGAGATCCTGGGTTGAAACGTGTCGATCCCGTAGTCGAAGTCGCTTGAGAAGGATTTCCACGATCGGCGGTGCGATCGTCGTGAAAAAACTCGTAGCTGAGCTTGACCTTCGTAGTGTTGTCGGGCTTCCAGGTGACCGTTGGATTGAAGCCGAAACGCTCGAGCTTGCCGTATTGGCGGAACGTATCGCTTCCTTCGTAGAACATGTTCAGCCGCGCCGCGAAGTTATCGTTGACGGCTTGTCCCGCGTCGAGTGCGATGCGCCGATCGCCATAGGAGCCGGTCTGTCCCGTTACCTCGTAGATTCTCGTGCCGTCGGCTTCCTTGAGCGTGCGGTTGACAATGCCGCCGCCGGAGCCGCGGCCGAAGGTCAGCGCGTTTGGTCCCTTCAGGATCTCAATGCTCTGGGTGTTGTAGAGATCGCGGTAGTATTGAACGTCGTCGCGAAAGCCGTTGACGAAGAAATTTGCGCTTGAATCCACGCCGCGAATGACGAGTTCGTCACGGTTACCTTCGCCTTGGTGCATGGCGACGCCGGGGACGTATCGCGTGACATCGGTGAGGCTCTGGTAATTTTGGTCTTTAATGAAGTCTTTCGTCACGACATTGAGCGACTGCGGGATATTGATCAGCGGCGTGTTGGTTTTGGTAGCGACAGACGTGCTGTTTGCGTAAACGCCGCTCGATCCGGAATTGCCCTGCACGTCGATGGGCGAAAGCGTGATCGCCTGCACGTTGGCGTCAAGGCCATCCGTTTGCTTTGCGGTTGCCGGCTGCTCCTGCGCTGCGGTGCCGACTGTAAATTCGCCCGTCACCAGAATTGTCGTTGCCAGCAGCCATCGAATGTGCCGGATTGACCGATACTGACGCATGTCCACTCCACCGTTTTACGAACGACGCGCCGAATGGCGATCGCCTGAGCCCCGTAAGGTTGCTAGGTGGATAGAAAATATCTTGCAATATCAATGATTTATATGGGTTCTAAGGTATAATTAGAAGAATTCGAGAACGGCTTCTATGCCGCGCAAAGCATTTAAGTTTTGCCGCCGATACGATTTGCATCACGCCGAAAAAAATTGTGGGAAGCGGCCGCAAAAGAATTCCCGGCCGGGCGCCGTGCCATGATGGCCGTCCATCACAACCTGCGGCGGCAATGGGCCGAGCTCCAGGCGCCCGGCCCTGTCATTGCGCCGACGCCGATGCGCACACCGCGATCAGCGGGCTGTCGGCCGTGTCCGGCACGGCGCCGCATGAGGCGGATCGCTCGGTCAGGAATTTCGCCTGGTTGCGCGTCGGCCCGCAGTAGGCGGTCACCAGAACCTCGCTGGCATTGCAGGTCGCGATGCAAGCTGTTCCGCCGGCGCAGCTTTGCTGGATGATGCGGATTGTCGCCGCCGGACCGGGTTGACCGGCCGGACCTTGCGGTCCCGGCGCTCCTGGAGGTCCGGGCGGGCCGGGATCTCCCTTATCGCCCTTCGCCCCGGCCGGACCGGGATCGCCTTTCGGGCCTTGCTGCGGCGCCTCGCCGCAAGCCGCGAGTGCGGCGCAGAGCGCCAGGGCCGCCAATGTTTTGACCAACGCCATGGGACTCTCTTTCGATCCGTCCACCTCAGGAGGGGCAAAGATAGTCGCCTTGCGCCGGAAAAGAAAATTGCCCCGCAGGTCACCCGGCGGGGCAGTTTCTTGAGGTTCAGACGATAGTCCGATTAGTAGCGATAAGAAGCTTCGCGGAAGCGTCCGCTGCCGCCTTCGAAGCCGCAGTTGCAGTTCACGCCGCGGACTTCGCGATGCTCGTTTACAACGCGGACCGACCCCTGCGCATAGCGGTTCACCACCTCGTTGCGGAATTCCTCGCGGAATTTGTTGGTGGTGTTCACCTTGTGCAGGGTGATGTTGCGCACGACCGTATTCGTGCGATGCACGATGATCTCGCGATTGATCACCGGACGGATGTGCTCGATCAGACGGTTTTCCTGGATCAGGCGTGTCCGGTTCACCACACGCTCGTGATTGACCACGCGCTCGTGATTGACCACGCGCGGCGCCTCATGAACGACGCGACGCGTGTTGTATTCGGAGTTCGGGCGCCGGCAATTACAAACGGTGTCGAAAAAGGTGCCATCGCCGCCTGCCATCGCCGGTGTCGGAACCGTGCCCGCCAGCCCGAGGACAAGCAGGGCACCGTAGATTGCCTTGTACAGATGTTTCATTTTGGAACGCCCCGTTAACCATTTAAGTTCTGCCGCCATCGTCATTTTTTCCATCTTAACCATGTTTTGTAAAGTGTTAATTCGGCAACTGGTTCGAGGCGGCAATGCGTTTTTTTTCAGTCAACAGATTGACCCCGGAGACGGCTCTCCGGGGTCAAAAATACAAGATGTAGTAGTGAAAAGAGGTGTCTCTATTTGAGACGCTTCGCGGCTTCCATGACAAGGCTCAAGTCCGCGTATTTTTTGATGTCGATGTGCTTCTTCACGAAGCCCAGATCGCGCACCGTGTCGACGT
>JBAUHH010000522.1:0-1805 GCA_049680165.1 Pseudolabrys sp. | reverse complement strand
ACGGAGATCTGGCGGCAATCGCGCTGGCAGCTTCCGGGGTCAAATATGCGAACGCTGCGATCGAGCCTCCAACGACCGGCGTCGAGCAAAACCAGTGCGAGATGGCGTCATTGCCGGCGCAGTCGATCAAGCTCGACACGATCCTCGATGTCTCCATCGAGCGTGAGGCAACGCAGGATATCGTCGGCTCTATCGATGAACATGGCGAGACGCACAATGCTGTCGGCGTCGATGTGATCGAGCGAGCGCCGACGCCCGCGTACGAACTCTGGTTCGTCGGGCTCACGAGCATCTAGTCGCGTTCACTATCGCCGGAAGCCCGCCTTGATGAAATCGGCGGCGCGTTCGGCGATCATGATCGTCGGGATGTTGGTGTTGGCGCTGGGCACCGACGGCATCACCGACGCGTCGGCGACGCGCAAGCCCTGCACGCCGTAGACGCGGCATTCCGGATCGACCACCGCCATTTTGTTGTCTTCGCCGCCGATCGCGCAGGTTCCGCTCGGATGGAACATGGCGCCCGCCGCGGCGACGATTTCCTTGTCCGTGAGCGGCCGGTTCGTATTCTCATCCGCAACAAGGCGGCCCGGCTTGATCGCCACGCCTATGGCAGCGCGGCGTAGCGCCGCCGGCGCCCGCAGCACGGCCGTCGTTGCCGCCGCCTTGATTGTGCCCGCCATGCCGACGCCGTTGATCAGCCGAAGCGGCGGATTGCGCGGCAGCAGGTAGGCTTCCTCGTAGCAATCCTTCAGCGCGCGATCGTAGATCAGGCTTTCCGCGTAACGCGCGGCAATCAGCATGCGCTGGGCGTCGCCCGGGTCGGACAGCAGGCGCTGATCGACGCGCGGCGTCACGTCGGGGTCGGCGGAGGTCAGCGACACGGCGCCCCGCGAGAGCGGCGCATAAAGCGCAACCGCGATCATGCCGATACGCGTGCCGAATGGCCGGGCGCTCACACGCCCGTTGAAATAAAGAAACAGGTCGCCGGCCGGACAACCTTCGACGCCGGACGAAAAGCGCAAGCCGGTGATGGTGTAGTGTTGCGCGCCGGCAGGCAGACGCGATTCCGGCTTCAACGTCAGGGCGAAATGCAGCAGCGAGTGGTTCTGGAAATTGCGGCCGACACCGGGACGATCGACCGCCGCCGCAATTCCAATCCGTTGCAGCTCCTTCACCGGCCCGATGCCGGAGCGCAACATCAGCGCCGGCGAATGGATCGCGCCCGCGCATAGTACCACTTCCGAGGCGTGAATCTCTTTCGTCTCGCCATCGCGCTCGGCCACCACACCGGTCACACGCGCGCCGTCGAGCACCAGATTCGTCACGCGCGTTTCGGTCATGATGCGCAAATTAGGCCGCGCCCGCACTTCGCGCGTCAGATAGCAGCGCGCGCTGGTGGCGCGCTCGTCGTCCTGGCTGAGCGGCGTGGCGAAGAAGCCGTCGTCGGAGGTCTCGTTGACGTCGGGAATGAGCCGCACGCCGCGCGCCGACACCAGGGATTCGGCGCGGCGAACATAGAGCGGCCACACCTCGCGCGGCAGGCGATGGATGATGTTCGGGCCTTGCGCATTGCGTTGCGCGGCATCCTGATCGATATCGCAGGTCATGCCGCGGAAATAGGGCAACACGTCGCGCCAGCCCCAGTTGCGCGCGCCCATGCGTTCCCAACCGTCGTAGTCGGACGGCAGGCCGCGCAGTGCGATCATGCCCATGACGCTCGAGCCGCCGCCCATGACGCGCGCCTGCGGAAAACGGCCGGGCGCGTCACCTTCCCTCATGCTCGCGGTCGTCTGCGGCCAGAAATA
>JBAUHH010000521.1:0-1796 GCA_049680165.1 Pseudolabrys sp. | reverse complement strand
CGGCATCACCGGCAAACCAGCGGCGTTGAGCACGGCCTTCACGCGCGCGGCACGATCCTGGTGGCGCTCGCGCTCCCATTGCGACGTCTTGAGGTGACGGATCGCGGCGGTCGCCGCGGCGCAGATCGCCGGCGGCAGCGCGGTGGTGAAAATGAAGCCCGGCGCATAGGAGCGCACAGCGTCGATGATGGTGCTCTTTGCCGCGATGTAACCGCCGAGGCAGCCGAACGCCTTCGCCAGCGTGCCCTCGACCACGTCGACGCGGTTGACGGCGTTGTCGCGCTCGGTGATGCCGCCGCCGCGCGGACCGTACATGCCGACCGCGTGCACCTCGTCCACGTAGGTCATGGCGCTGTAACGCTCGGCGAGATCGCAGATTGCGTTCACCGGCGCGACGTCGCCGTCCATGGAATAGAGGCTCTCGAACACGATCAGCTTCGGCCGGTTCGGGTCAGCCGCCTTCAGCAATTCTTCGAGATGAGCGAGATCGTTGTGCCGCCAGATTTTCTTTTCGGTGCCGGCCTGACGCACGCCTTCGATCATCGAATTGTGGTTGAGCGCGTCCGACAGGATCAGGCAGTTCGGCATCAGCCGCGCGATGGTGGCGATGCCGGTCTCGTTCGAGACGTAGCCGGACGTGAAAAGGAGTGCGGCTTCCTTGCGGTGCAGGTCGGCGAGCTCGCGCTCGAGCTCGACCAGCGGGTGATTGTTGCCGGCGATGTTGCGGGTGCCGCCGGCGCCGGTGCCCATGCGCGAGGCCGCCTCGACCATGGCGCCGATCACCTTCGGGTGCTGCCCCATGCCGAGATAGTCGTTGGAGCACCAGATCACGACCGGCTTCGGCCCCTCGGGGGAATGCCAGGTGGCGTGCGGGAATCGGCCGGCGATGCGTTCCAGATCGGCAAAGACCCGGTATCGGCGCTCGTCCCTTAACCGGGCCAGGGCCTGCGTGAAAAAGACGTTGTAATCCATACGAATTCTCTGCAACTGCGAGACGCCCGCAGGAGCTTTTTAGAAGCCTTCCAGGGGGTTTGTCGAGGCGAGATTCGTCGCGATCCGCGGTCATCCCGCTTTGACCGGCCGGAACCTGGGTGGGTGCGTCGGCGCGAGGTTACGTCGAAAACGATGCGGATTTCGCCGCAGCCGCCGGGGTCAACGCGATCGACTTCCGGCGGCCCGGTTCTAATCCGATGATGCGCGAAAGCTATCTTGTCGCGGTAATCGTCTCGACGCAGTTGTTGGGGTCGCCAGGTTCGCCGCTCGAATCCTGACGGACCAGGTGCAAGCTGCTCGGCACGCCACTCGCGTTCAACGCGCCGTAAACCATCGTATAGGTCATGGCGGAGCCGCCGGTCGGGGTGAAAGTGAAGCTGGTCGTCGTGAAGCTGTAAGTGCCGCTAAAGCTTTCCGGCTTCGTCGTGACGTTTACGCCGCCATTGTTGATCCGCAGCGCGCCTCCACCGATTTCCGTGAGCGTCATCGTAACGTTTCCGCCCGCAGCCGTTTTCGGGGTGAAGGTGATGTAGCCGACGCCGGACCCGATATGTCCGTTCGCCACCGAATTAATGACGCGCACCGCGTTGGTCGAGGGGCCTGCGGCGGTCTTGTACGAGCCGAATGCGAAGGTGAATTTAGCTTCGCAACTGTCGATGGACGTAAAAGCGTATTTTCCACTCGGCTTGACTGAAACCGCGTCGGCCGTTCCCACGTGGCTCACCAGCAACATTGCGGTGACCACCAATCCGATCGCTTTCATGCACGTTCCCCCCTGGATGAATCGCCCCATGAGCGCGACC
>JBAUHH010000520.1:0-6870 GCA_049680165.1 Pseudolabrys sp. | reverse complement strand
GAATCCTTCAGCGAGCCGTTGAGCGCGGCGGCGAGCAGCGTGCGCGTTGCCTTGATCGGCATGCGGCGGCCGATGCCATATTTGCCGCCGGTCCAGCCGGAATTGACCAGCCAGCAATCGACCTTGTGCTTGTTGATGTAGTCGCGCAGCAGGTTCGCATAGACCGAGGGATGGCGCGGCAGGAACGGGGCGCCGAAGCAGGTCGAAAACTCCGGCTGTACGCCGACGAGCCCCTTCTCGGTGCCGGCGACCTTCGCCGTGTAACCGGACAGGAAGTGGTACAGCGCCTGATCGGCGGTGAGCTTCGCGATCGGCGGCATAACGCCATAGGCGTCGGCGGTGAGGAAGATGATGTTCTTCGGATGACCGGCGCGGCCCGAGCGCGAGGCGTTCGGAATGAAGTCGAGCGGATAGGCCGAGCGCGTGTTCTCGGTCTTTGATGCATCATTGTAGTCGGGAACGCGCATGTCCGGATCGAAGGTGACATTCTCCAGCACCGTGCCGAAACGGTTGGTGGCGTCCCAGATCATCGGCTCGGCTTCGCGCGAGAGCTTGATGGTCTTGGCGTAGCAACCGCCCTCAAAATTGAAGATGCCGTCCGGTCCCCAGCCGTGCTCGTCGTCGCCGAGCAGCGTGCGGCTCGGATCGGCAGAGAGCGTGGTCTTGCCTGTGCCGGAAAGGCCGAAGAACAGCGCGGACTCGCCGTTGTCGCCGACATTGGCCGAACAGTGCATCGGCACCACGTTCTGCGCCGGCAGATAGAAATTCAGCGTGGTGAACACCGACTTCTTCATCTCGCCGGCGTAAGACGAGCCGCAGATCAACACGATCTTGCGCGTGAAATCGATCGCAACCATCGTGTCGGAGCCTTCGCGGCCGCCGTGACGCTTCGCGTCCGGCTTGAACGACGGCATATCGACCACGGTAAGTTCAGGGACGTAGCTGGCGAGCTCGGAGCGCTCGGGGCGGATCAGCAATTGACGAATGAACAGCGAATGCCAGGCAAGTTCGGTAAACACCCGCGCCTTGATCCGGTATTTCGGATCGGCGCCGCCGTAGAGATCTTGCGCGAACAGACTTTTGCCTTTGGCATGCGCGATGAAGTCGGCAAGGAGATTGTCGAAGTTATCCTTCGTCATCTTCTTGTTGCCGTCCCACCACAGCGAATTTTCGGTGAGCGCGTCGACGACGGTATGCTTGTCCTTGGGGCTGCGGCCGGTGTGATGGCCGGTAAAGGCCGAGAGCGCGCCGCCCTCGACGATAGTCGCCTCGCCGTTGGCAACGGCGTGCTGGTAAAGCGCAGGCGCTGTCAGATTCCAGCGAAGCTCGGCGAGATCCGTGAAGCCGAATTTATCGGCGCCGAAAGCACCGTTGTGCACACCTGTTTCTTTCACGGAAACCTCCCAACAGGCGGGCCGTTTCCCGCCGAACGCCATCCCAGAACCCCGCAAGCGGGGTCGAACTGACCTGATTATAGCCCCTTGCCCGAAGGCCCGGCGACCATAGTCACCGCTGGCCGTCATGCCAAGGCCAAATGCCCGCACGGCGCCCCTCGGCTTTTTGCATTGAAGCAATTGACGGGCACGGCTCAGGTCCGCCGCCGCTTAACCATAGCAACGAAACGTTTCCACCCTTGGTTCCGCTATTGCGCGCGGGCTTGGTCGGCAAGTTGTTTGAGCATTTGCCGCAGCGGACCCGGACTGGTGATGCGCTGCGGAAAATCTAGCCGCAGTGCGGTACGGCCGAGCTGGAGTTCAATTCCTTCCGGATCGCAGCCGACGCAGCGCCAGTCACCATCCGGAGCGCCGAGTAGCCTGGTGGCATAAAGCCGCAATGCGTCGGGATGGTCTGCGTTCATGTGCGCGATGGCTTCCGCCTCGATATCGATGAGCGCTTCCGCGCCGGCGATATCGGTGAGCAGGTCTTTCGCGGTCAAATCGACGATGCGGCCGAAGCCGGCGACGAGATGCGCGCGTGACAATGTCACACGGTAAAATGCGAAATCGCCGAAGCCGGCAAACTGCTCCGCTTCCGGATGCCGCGCGAGATAGCGCCGCTTCACCTCCGCGTCGCCGGTCGCGGCGGCCACGCCCATCAACATCACGCGTGCGCCTTCCAGCGGATCGCCTTCCTTGCGCTCATCGAGCATCAGCGAAACGCGTGCATCGGCGAGAATATTTTTGGTGTGCAGCGCAAGCAGCGACAGCAGCAGCAGCAGCGAGCCATCGGCGGCGGTCGCAACATTGACCAGCGAGCAATACGGATCGCCAGAGCCGGTCATCAGTGTCGCCAGCGCCCCGCTACGTCCTTCGCGCAGCAGTTTTTTTGCTGTTTTCACGGCATCAAAGGCGCTATCTCGCGTCATTCGCGTACCCTGCCATTAAGTTACGTCGCGATTGTCGGCCGCTTGGGCTTGAATTCACAACCGAATCACATAGTTGATGCAGAAAGGTCACACTTCAGCCCCGGTTTGTGGGCTTCAAACCACGCGGGAACCCGTCACGGAAGAGGGGCTACATGCCAATCATCGCTCTCGTCGACGACGACCGTAACATCCTGACCTCCGTTTCGATCGCGCTCGAGGCGGAAGGTTATCGGATCATGACCTATACCGACGGCGCCTCGGCAATCGACGGCTTCAAAACCTCGCCGCCCGACCTCGCCATCCTCGACATCAAGATGCCGCGCATGGACGGCATGGAGACGCTGCGGCGGATGCGGCAGAAGACCGACATCCCGGTGATCTTCCTCACCTCCAAGGACGAAGAGATCGACGAATTGTTCGGCCTCAAAATGGGCGCCGACGATTTCATCCGCAAACCGTTTTCCCAGCGCCTGCTCGTCGAACGCGTGAAGGCCGTGTTGCGGCGCGCAATACCGAAAGACGTCAACGCCCCGAAGGAAATCGACGCCAAGGCGCTCGAGCGCGGCTCACTGCGCATGGACCCCGAGCGTCACACCTGCACCTGGAAGAACGAGCCGGTCACGCTAACGGTCACCGAATTCCTGATCCTGCAAGCGCTGGCGACGCGGCCCGGCGTGGTGAAAAGCCGCAATGCGCTGATGGACGCGGCTTACGACGATCAGGTTTACGTCGACGACCGCACCATCGACAGCCACATCAAGCGCCTGCGCAAGAAGTTCAAGGTCGTCGACGACGATTTCGAAATGATCGAGACGCTTTACGGCGTCGGCTATCGTTTCAAGGAAGCGTGATCTCGGCGCGGCGACGGCGTAATGCGGACTGACGGGAACCCGCGGATTGCGGTAAAATAGCGGGGCTGACCAAAGCTCACGAGCTAACCCGGCGGGACTTTAACGCAGTGCTCGATCGAACCTCGGAAATCAGCGCGCGCGACGCCGAAAACGAACGATCCGGCGAGGAAGCCGCGCGTCCGGAGCACGGCTGGTTCAGAACGGCCGTGCGCTCGGTCTGGCACTTTTTCATCAGCCAGAGTTTCTCAAGCCTCACCCGCCGCATCCTTTTTCTCAATCTCGCCGGCCTGGTCGCGCTGGTCACCGGCGTTCTCTATCTTTCGCAATTTCGTGCCGGCCTGATCGACGCGCGCGTGCAGAGCTTGCTGGTGCAGAGCGAGATCATCGCCGGCGCCATCGCGGCGTCGGCGACCGTTGAAACCAATTCGATCACCATCGATCCGGAACGGCTGCTCGAATTGCAGAACGGTGAAAGCTACGGTCCCTCCGACGAGGCGCTGTCCGGCATCGAATTCCCGATCAATCCAGAGCGCGTCGCGCCGGTGCTGCGCCGGCTGGTTTCGCCTACGAAGACGCGCGCGCGCATTTACGACCGCGATGGCGTTTTGATCCTCGACAGCCGCAGCCTCTACGGACGCGGCGACGTGCTGCGCTTCGACCTGCCGCCGCCGGCCGCAGAAAAACCGGGCATCGTAGAGCGCGGCTTCATCGCGTTGCGGCGCTGGTTCGGGCGCGGCGATCTCCCGCTCTACAAGGAGCTCGGGCCGGAGAACGGCAAGGGTTATCCGGAGGTCGATCAGGCGCTCAAGGGCCTGCATGCCAGCATCGTTCGGGTGAACGACCGCGGTGAGGTCATCGTTTCGGTCGCCGTGCCGGTTCAGCGCTTCCGCGCGGTGCGCGGTGCGCTGCTGCTGTCCACGCAAGGCGCCGACATCGACGACATGGTGGAGGCCGAGCGGCTCGCCATCGTCAAAGTATTTCTTGTCGCCGCCGCCGTGATGGTGGTGCTCTCGCTGCTGCTCGCCGGCACCATCGCAGGGCCGGTGCGCCGGCTGGCCGACGCCGCCGAACGGGTGCGCCGGCGCATCCGCACCCGCGTCGAGATTCCGAATTTCACCCGCCGCCGCGACGAGATCGGGCATCTGTCCGGCGCGCTGCGCGACATGACCAACGCGCTTTACACCCGCATCGAGGCGATCGAGAGCTTCGCGGCCGACGTGGCGCACGAATTGCGCAATCCCCTCACCTCGCTGCGCTCAGCGGTGGAAACGCTGCCGCTGGCGAAGACCGACGAAAGCCGCAAGCGGCTGCTCGCCGTCATCCAGCACGACGTGAAGCGGCTCGACCGCCTGATCTCCGACATTTCCGATGCGAGCCGCCTCGACGCCGAAATGCAGCGGCAGGAAGGGGCGCCGGTCGATATCGGCAAATTGCTCAAGACGCTGGTCACGGTCGGCAACGAGGTGCTGACCGATAACGCGACATTGTCACTCACCTTCGAGGGTGGCGGTCCGGACGACTTCAACGTGCCCGGCCACGATTCGCGCCTCGGCCAGGTCATCAGCAATCTGCTGGACAACGCGCGCTCGTTCTCGCCGCCCGGCGGTTCGGTGCGTGTGATCTGCCGGCGGCTGAAGAGAGAGATCGAGATCACCATCGACGACGATGGGCCGGGCATTCGGCCGGACGCTTTGGATAAAATTTTCGAGCGCTTCTACACCGACCGGCCGCATCAGGGCTTCGGGCAGAATTCCGGCCTCGGCCTCTCGATCTCGAAGCAGATCGTGGAGGGCCACGGCGGCCGCATCTGGGTCGAGAACCGCACCGGCGCCGCCGCGCCCGGTCAGGAGCCGCGCGTACTTGGCGCGCGCTTCGTGGTGCGCCTGCCGGCGACGTGATGGCCGCTGACGCTTCCACCATTCACGCTTCCGCAGTTCTGGTTGGGCGCAAGGCTGCGTTGATCCGCGGGCCTTCCGGCTCGGGCAAATCTTATCTGGCGTGGAGATTGCTGCAGGCGGCGGCACAAGGCGCACTGCCGTTCGCGCGGCTCGTTGCGGACGACCGCGCGTTCGTTGAAGCGCATGCGGGCCGCCTGCTGGTGCGTCCGGCGCCGACGCTCGCGGGGCTGATCGAGATCCGCGGGCTCGGTATCCGCCGGGTCGCCTACGAGCCGATCGCGACGGTCGGCCTGGTGGTCGATCTTGCCGCACCCGACTCCGAACGGCACCCCCCCGAGACGGCGCTTAAGGCCGACATAGCCGGGGTTCCGCTGCCGCGGCTCGCTGTCGCGGCGGGCATTGACCCCCTGCCTGCGGTGTTGGCTCAGCTAACCACCCTGACGACCGGCAATTGACCGGAGGCCTGCTCCTGCGCTACCTCCGGCCACCGTCGTCCCGGTCGGGAAAATTAACCATAAGGGATTAGGGTCCCCCGGCCGAAAACGGATCGCCCCCGAGTCCCCCTTTGGCTCCATCTTTTCGCAGTGCAGCAGAACGCTTATATAGCGACGGAGGCCCTTATAGCGGGCCGGATGGGCGCCAAGTGTCGCCCGGTCGCGCAGCGCAATGTAGCGCGCGCGAGGAGTTCCGAATGATCGGTCTTGTCCTCGTCACCCATGGGCGGCTCGCCATCGAGTTTCGCTCCGCCCTCGAACACGTGGTCGGCCCGCAGCGCCAGATCGAGGCGATCACGATCGGCCCTGACGACGATGTCGAGCAGTCGCGCAAGCAGATCGTCGAGGCGGTCAAGCGCGTGGACAGCGGCGAAGGTGTCGCCATCCTCACCGACATGTTCGGCGGCACGCCGTCGAACCTCGCCATTTCCGTGATGAGCCAGCCAAAGGTCGAAGTGCTGGCGGGCATCAATCTGCCGATGCTGATCAAGCTCGCTAAAGTGCGTGAAACCTGCCCTCTCGAGCAGGCCGTGGCCGCGGCTCAGGAAGCCGGCCGCAAGTACTGCACCATCGCTAGCCGGGTGCTCACCGGGAAATGAGCGACCCCGCTCAACCTGCTGATAATCCGCCTCAGGACCCCGCCGCTCCGGCGCTCGTGCGCGAGGTGGAGATCGTCAACAAGAAGGGCCTTCACGCCCGCGCCTCGGCCAAATTCGTGCAGATCGCTGAGAAATTCGACGCCGTCATCACCGTCACCCGTCACGGCGAAACCGTTGGCGGCACCTCGATCATGGGCCTGATGATGCTGGCGGCCGGCACCGGCTCGCACATCACGATGAAGGCCACAGGCTGCGAGGCCCAGGCGGCGATGGACGCCTTGTGCGAGCTCATCGCCACCGGCTTCGGCGAGACCGACTAGGGCCAACTGGCCTCGCCGGCATATAAAGAAATCCTTATATATGCGTTGCGGCCTTGGCGACGGCCTGTTATAGCCACGCGCAAGCCAATCCACCCCATTTCGCGTCTCGTAAAAGGATCGTCATGACCGCTTCCGCCCAGCCGAAATCCAAGGCCGGCGACTACATCGTCAAGGACATCGCGCTTGCCGATTTCGGCCGCAAGGAAATCTCGCTCGCGGAAACTGAAATGCCAGGCCTGATGGCGACCCGCGAAGAATACGGCCCCAAGCAGCCGTTGAAGGGCGCGCGCATCGCCGGCTCGCTGCACATGACGATTCAGACCGCGGTGCTGATCGAGACGCT
>JBAUHH010000519.1:0-1899 GCA_049680165.1 Pseudolabrys sp. | reverse complement strand
CGGGCATCGGCGGACTTGCGGCTTATTACCGGACTTCAGCATGCCTCGATGCTGCGAGGCATCGAGGTCCGTGGGTCCGGCTGGCGCGAATGCCAGCACGGTGCCCGGCGTTCCGCGCGCCCTCGTTCTTTCGGGGTGCGAAGGAAGAATGTGCGACGGAAGAGAGCGTATCCCGCGCCGTCCAAAGAACAGGGAGGATGACGCTTGGCTGTTTGAGTTTTGAATCGGAACGCGCGCCAAATATTCGGCGTCATCACCGGGCTTGACCCGGTGATCCCGCTTAGGAAGGCACTGCGTCCCCAAGCGGGATTGCCGGATCAAGTCCGGCAATGACGAGGCTGTGTGACCCACCTCACAACGCGCCGCGCTCGGCCCGGCCTAGAGTTCGCCGCTCGTGGATCGCCGGTGCGCGCATCTCGCCGGACCCACGTGGCGCGGGGAGCCTCGGGGCGACGCTCCCCGCCTTCTTCTGAGCATCTTGGATGGAGCCAGAAGGCTCCAACTCCCTCACCTCAAACCCCGCCGGCAACGGCGGGGCTTTTTACCCACAGGCCGGATGTGACGGGCGCAGCCGGTGCGCTATCGTTTGCACGCGCGTTGCGGGTGCGGCGGGGGACTGGCGTGGCGAAGACATTTGTGCGTGCGGGTGTTGTCGCGTTGACCGCGGCATTGGCGAGCGGCGCGCAGGCGCAGCCGGTGCCCTACACGGCGTGGAACTGGACCGGCTTCTATGTCGGCGCGCACACCGGCGCGGCGCTCGGCGTCTCCAATTTTTCCGATCCGTACGGCGCCTCGATCTACGGCGACAAGGTGCGCACGCCGGGTTATCTCATCGGCGCGCAGGCCGGCTACAACTGGCAGGCGCCCGGCTCGAACTGGGTGTTCGGCATCGAAGGCGACCTGAGCTTTCTCACCGGCGAAGGCACCGGCACCTGCTACGCCGCCACCGGCACCATCACCTCGTCGAACTGCCGCGCCCGCCCCGACTTCGACGGCACGCTGACCGCCCGCCTCGGCTACGCCACCGGCCCCGGCGGCCGCACATTGTTCTACGGCAAAGGCGGCGCCGCCGTGCTGCACAACCGCCTCGACGCCACCACCAATTTCGGCTTCGGCGTTTTCCCGGTCACCACCGTAAGCGCGAGCCCCACCACCTGGGGCTGGACCCTCGGCGCCGGCGTCGAGCAGGCGCTGTCGCCCGCGTGGTCGCTCAAGCTCGAATACGACTATCTCGATTTCGGCAACGCCAGCTTCCGAAGTCCCGCCTCGACCTCGACCTCGACCGCCGGACTTTTCGTGCGCGTGCCGAGTGCTGCCGCGAACGTCCGGCAAACCGCGCAGGAAGTGAAGATCGGCCTCAACTACAGGATCGGCGCCGATCCGTGGGCGCAGTTTGGCGCGGCGGCGCGTTCGATGCCGGTAAAGGCGCCGCCGAGGATCGCGTCGGCGTGGCAGGTCGAGACCGGCGCGCGCTACTGGTATTCGTCGGGCCGCTTCCAGAAAGATTTGCCGAGCACGCCGGCGCTGGCGACGACGCTGGTCTCGCGGCTGACCTATGACGACGTGACCGCGCACGCCGGCGAATTGTTCGCGCGCGTCGACAGCCCGTGGCAGATCTTCCTGAAAGGCTTTGCCGGCCTCGGCCGCAGCACCGGCGGCGGCTTGAACGACGAGGATTGGGGTCTCGTCACCGCCGCGCCGTTCACCGCCTACTCGAACACGCTGTCGAGCCTGACCAATACGAATCTGAATTATGCGACCATCGACGGCGGCTTCAATGTCCTGCACGGGCGCGCTTACAAGGTCGGCGCTTTCGTCGGCTACAGCCACGTGCACGAGCAATACAGCGCCGACAACTGCCACCAGATCGCCTCGCCCTCGGCCGGCATCTGCACGCCG
>JBAUHH010000518.1:0-4099 GCA_049680165.1 Pseudolabrys sp. | reverse complement strand
TTAACGCCGGATCTCCGCCTGGCAGGAGTGGAGGGACTCGAACCCCCAACCCCCGGTTTTGGAGACCGGTGCTCTAGCCATTGAGCTACACTCCTCCGGAAGCGGATACGGCGAACCTAAAGGTCCGCCGCGCGGTTGTCATGCATTATAGGGTCCGGATTTGCAAGGGTTTTCACCCTGATCCCGGCCATCCTTGCTGCTTTGCGCGTTCACCGCCGGCTGGCGCCCCCGGGATGCGGCGGCCGCCCAGCCGCCATGTCCCTCGCGGGCTGTACAACTGACAGACGCTTCATAGAATTCCCCAGTCATGAAACTCACGCCGAACAAGAACTCGCTGGGCGTCCGGATCGACGATGTCGATCTGGCAAAGCCGATCAGCCGGGCGAAGTTCGCCGCCATTCTTGCCGCGCTCGGCAAGCATGGCGTCATCTGCTTCCCGAAGCAGACGCTCGACGCACACGCCCTGAAGGCGTTTTCGGAGCGCTTTGGGTCGCTGCAAGGCTCACCGACCGGTGACTACTGCGAGCCCGGTGTGCCGGAAGTCATGCTGCTCTCAAACATCGTCGAAAACGGAAAGGCGATCGGGCTCGCCGATGCCGGCCAGGATTGGCACACGGACATGTCCTACAACGCGGTGGTCGGCTTCACGAACGTGCTTTACGGCATCAAGATTCCGCGCCGCGACGGCAAGCCGCTCGGCAATACCGCGTTCGCCGACATGCACGCAGCTTACGAGGATCTTTCGCCGCCGCTCAAGGCGAAGCTGGCGAACGCCACCGCGACGCACGACTTCAACAAGTTCTGGGAAGAAATGCGCAAGCGTCCGGGCTCGACCCGCCCCGCGCTCACGCCGGAACAACGCGCCAAGCGCCCGCCCTCCGTGCACCCGATTTTCCTGACGCATCCGATTACGGGCCGGAAGGTGCTGTACGCCAATCCCGGCTACGCCGTGCGCATCAACGAACTCGACGAAGCGGAGAGCAGTGAGATTTTAGCCGAGCTGACGCGTCACCAGTTGCAGCCGAAATACCAGTACGCCCACGTCTGGACCGAAGGCGATGTGCTGATGTGGGACCACATCGGGACGCTGCATACCGCCGTCCCGGATTACCGGCCGGACGAGCACCGGCTGATCAAGCGCTGCCAGGTGATGGCGGACCGGATTTTTGACCCGGCCTTCGTGCGCGAGAACCTCGCGCAAGCGGTGGCCTGATTACAGCACCGTCTGCTTGTGGCCGCATTCCTTGCAGGTGAACTGGATGCGGGCCTCCCCTTTGGCGGCGGTCACGCGATTTTTCGCGCCGCACTTGCCGCAGGTGGGCTCTAGCCGGGTGTCGCCTTGCTTCACCGTGACACCCTTTTTCTCCATGGCCTCGCGAACCAGCCGCTCGGCTTCTTCGCGCATCGCTTGTTTGGACATTGTTGCCTGACTGGTTCAGTTGCGGTTCGGGAAAACTGGAGCGGGTGAAGGGAATCGAACCCTCGTCATCAGCTTGGAAGGCTGTTGCTCTACCATTGAGCTACACCCGCGTAACCCTTTCTATTCAACAGCCGGCAAACCGAATGCAATAGGCCGATTGAAATTCGGGGCTTCTGGAGCTCCGGGATAGCGTCTTTTGGGCCAGCATATTGGCCTTGAATGCCAATCCGGCCAACGGCGCAGCCACGCCCGCGCCGTTGACTATTGTTGTTTTTCGGAACCCGGCCGGCCGGATTTGTCAGTGCACCGTCACCGTCTGGTAGCCGTTCACCTTGAAGTTCTTGAGCGGAAAGTTTGAAGGCGACACCACCTGCTTGGTGGCCGGATCGATCATCACCTGCCAGCCGGTCCACGGATCGTCGGCCACGACAGCGCTGACGGTTTTATTGGGATTTGTCGTAAATAGCGTCGCCAGCATCCAATGCGTCGCCGTGCCGCCGCTGCTCGTCGTATAGGTGCCGCGCAGGATAACGAGCTTCTGCTGTCTCAGCGGCGCGATCACACTGGCATTCGTGATCGCACCGGGAAGATTGACGAGCGCGCCGAGTGTCGCGTGCGTGGTGATCAGTCCGGAAAACACCGCCGTCTGCGTCTTGTCACGCCAATAGGGCACGTCGATTTTGGCGGCGCGCAGCGTTGCAACATTGTCCGCCGTGCCGATGGCGCGAGCCAAAATCGTATAGACGGCGGCGAGCGCAGCTTGGTCGGAATGCGCCGGCTTGAACTTGTATTGCGAGCGATCGAGCTGGCTGATCGGCAGGAAAGTGAAAATCTTGTTGGTCAGCACCAATGTTGCCAATGGCGAGGCGAAGTCGAGACCCGCATCGTTGATGAAGGGAAAGCTCAGCGCCTTGTTGAACGCCCATGTGCTTGCGACAAACCCCGCGGGCAATGCGGCGCGCAGTTGCGCAGTGGTTTTTCCGGTACCGCCGCCCGCACTCGTGGCCTGTCCGGTTGTCTCGGTATCCCAATAAGAGTTTGTGATAGTGGCTCCTGTGGAGGAGCCAAACAGGCCGCCAGCGAGACCGCCGGCCGGCGATTGAACGGATCCCGCAGCGTAAGTCTGATCGATGGTGCTGGAATCGAATACGCCGATCAGCCCCCCGACAACTGCGGTGTTGCCGCCGCCGACCGACCCTGTCGCGAAGGATTGGCTGACCCGCCCGTTCGCCGCGCCTACCAACCCGCCAGCCACGGAATTGGCGCCACCGAGAACAGATCCGGTGGCAAAACTGCGCGTGATCGTGCCGGTTATTCCGAACGCAGCCAGTCCACCGGCGTTGCACCCAGTCAAGGTGCAAGTCACGTTGCCTGTGGCAAAGCTGTCGCTGATTATTCCGTTATAAAATGCGACCAATCCACCGGCCTCACCGGTGGCGGTCACATCGGCCGAACTCGACGAATTGGAAATCGGAATGTTGCTCTGAACGGCGCCCGCGATTCCGCCTGCTTCGCAAAAATTGGCGCCGGTGCACGAAATCTTGCCACCGACGCTCACATTGAAAATACCAGCCTGACCGGAGACGGTGAACAAGCCACCGACGAGACCACCGACGCTGGCGCCACCTCCCGGTGCTACGGCCTTGATGTTGACATTGACCAGTTTCACGTCGCGGAGGGTGCCGTCGTCGACTTCGCCAAACAGACCGACGCGTTGCGCCGAGGAATTGATCGTCAGGTTGCTGATGGCGTGGTTGTTGCCGAAGAAATTGCCGGTGAATGCCACACCCTGGCTGCCGATCGGCACGAAGTTCGCGATCGAGCTCAAATCGATGTCGTTGACGAGGCAGTAGGTGGCGGTGAGATGACTGTTTATCGCCTGCAACTGCGCCGCCGTCTTGATCAGTGTGCAGGAGACTGCATTAGGCCGCGCAGTTTTCGCCGGCGCCGCGATCGATGTCTCGCCAATTGACGTTGCCGCCGCCAGCGCCAATGCGCCGGCGAAAAATAATCTTTCGATTTTCACGGTTTTACTCCCCCTCGTTTGCGCCGCGCGTGCACCAGGCCACGCATGCGAAACGAAATAAAACGCAACGCATTGATGCAAGAATCGCGACCCGGTTCAAGGTGGCTGCCGCCCGGCGGGAACAGGCAATGCTTCTCATGATTTTTATGATTTCGCCGCCGGCTGCTTGCCGCCGAATTCCCGCCTCGTCGGGCAAAAGGTGGTGGGGGAAGTAGGACTCGAACCTACGAAGGCTAAGCCAGCGGATTTACAGTCCGCCCCCTTTGCCGCTCGGGACATTCCCCCATTCTCGCCAACAGGAACGGGAATTCGGCGCGTTTATGGGGAGCCACCGGCATCAAGTCAACTTTCAGCCTGTTCCATCGCCGCGAGATCAAGTAAGCACCCGGAATGTCACGACGACCGAGCGGCCGGCCGCATTCGAGCGGCAAACCCGGCGCAACCCGCGAGCAGATCGACCGGCGCGAGCGCTTCGAGCGCGCCCGGCGCGAGAGCCTGCGGCCGGACGCCGACAGCACCGTCATTATGTATGGCTGGCACACGGTGACGGCCGCGCTGCAAAACCCGGCGCGGCGCGTGCGCAAGCTGCTCGCCACCGAGAACGCCGCGCGGCGGCTCACCGACGAAGGCATCAAATCCTCGATCCAGCCGGA
>JBAUHH010000517.1:0-1795 GCA_049680165.1 Pseudolabrys sp. | reverse complement strand
AACTGGTTGAAGTGGATGCGCGCGGTGTTCTGGTAAAGCCGCGTCGCGATCATGTGCTCGGCTTCCTCGACCGTAACGCCATCGACGTGGTCGATCTTCTCGCCGGCGCGATAGTCGCCCCAACGGTGGGCGCTGCCGGCCAGCGTGAAGTCGTAAGCCGCGGCCTTGATTGCGGGACAGGCGGCTCCGAGCGACGAAGCCTCCACGCTCGCCGCCGGCTCCGGCACTTTTTCTTCAGGCGCGGGCGCTTTCTCGTCACGCTTGCGCACCATTACCCAGCGCACGTAATCCAGCACCGTGTCGCCGTCCTGGTTGAAGCCGCGCGAGCGCACATAGACGATGCCGGTCTTGCGGTTGGAATTCTCCCGCAGCCCGATCACTTCCGACACCGCGTTGAGCGTGTCGCCGGGATAGACGGCTTTCAGGAAACGGCACTCGGCGTAGCCGAGATTGGCGACCGCGTTGAGCGACACGTCCGGCACGGTCTTGCCGAACACCACATGGAAGACCAGCAGATCGTCCACCGGCGCGCGCGGATAGCCAATGGCGCGCGCGAACGAATCGGACGACTGCACAGCAAAGCGCGGCCCGAACAGCCCGTTGTAAACGGCCACATCGCCGGATGTGATCGTGTGTGGCGTGGCATGGCGGATTTCCTGCCCGAGCCGGAAGTCCTCGAAGAAATTGCCGGCGCTGTTCTTGCGGTTTGGCGGGGACGCTTTGCTCACCACTCGCGCTCCTGGTTCTGCCGGCGGCATTCTCACAAAAGCGTGAGGCGGACGCCAGTTCGGATCAACGGGAAACTGATGAGGACGTGTTTAGGCGCTGTGATAGCGGATTAATCGCAACGTCACTCCTCTGGAGGAAATACCATGAAAACGCGGATTCTGCTCTCAGCCGTCTTTATCGGCGCGCTCGCCACGTGCTTCGCTTACGCTCCGGCATTCGCCGACGACATGAAGAAGGAAGGCATGAGCAACATGTCGTCCGACAAGATGGAGAAGTCCGGCAAGATGGATCACATGTCCGACAAGGGCATGAAGAAAAAGCACAAGATGTCCGATACCGACAAGATGAAGGACGGTATGGGCAAATAATTCCGGCCGGCCGCCTGGCGCCCCGCATCCGGGCGCCGGGCAGCCGCGTAGATTGAATGTGCAGGCGAGGGACGGCACATGAGCATGGATATGGCAGTTGCAGGCAAGGTGGCCACGGCCGATGTGAAAATCCATCCGGCGTGGGTGCGTATCTGCCACTGGATCAATGCCGTCGCGATCCTGGTGATGATCGGCTCCGGCTGGCAGATCTACGACGCCTCGCCGCTGTTCGGTTTCACCTTCCCGCGCCAGATCGCGCTCGGCAACTGGCTCGCCGGCGCACTGCTGTGGCACTTCGCCGCGATGTGGGTGCTGGTCATCAACGGCATCGTCTACGTGACGCTCGGGCTCATCACCGGCCGTTTCCGCCGCAAGCTGCTGCCGCTCTATCCGCGCGATGTGATCGCCGACGCCAGGGCGGCGCTCACCTTCAAGCTCGCGCACGACGATCTCTCGCATTACAACGCGGTGCAGAAGCTGCTCTATGCCGGCGTGATCCTGTGCGGCATCGTCATCGTGCTGTCCGGCATTTCGATCTGGAAGCCGGTGCAGTTCCAGGAATTGACCGCGCTGTTCGGCGGCTACGACATCGCGCGTTACGTGCACTTCTTCGCCATGGCCGCGATCGTCGGCTTCCTCGTGGTGCACATCGCGCTGGCGCTGATCGTGCCGAAGAGCCTGCGCGCCATGGTCACAGG
>JBAUHH010000516.1:0-2300 GCA_049680165.1 Pseudolabrys sp. | reverse complement strand
GCTCGGCATCGGCATCATCACCACGGTGTTCACCGCATTCACCCTGACGCGCCTGATCGTCGCGTACTGGGTGCGGTGGCGGCGCCCGCAACGCGTTCCAATCTGAGGCGCGCATGATCCCGAAAAGTGGGAACCGGCTTTCGGATAAGATCATGCGCGAGGAGAAATAAGACCGTGCGCCTGCTTCGCATCGTACCCGACGACACCAAATTCGATTTCATGCGCTTCCGGCGCATCAGCTTTCCGGCGTCGGCGCTGCTATCGATCCTCGCTATCTCGCTCTATTTTTTCCACGGGCTGAATTTCGGCATCGACTTCAAGGGCGGCACCCTGATCGAGGTGCAGTCGAAATCCGGTCCCGCCGATCTCGCGAAAATGCGCGCGGCGCTCAGCGCGCTGGGTCTGGGCGAGGTGCAGTTGCAGCAATTCGGCGCACCCAATGACGTGCTGATCCGCATCGCCGAGCAGCCTGGCGGAGACGCCGCACAGCAGGCGGCGGTGGCGAAGGCGCGCGGCGCGCTCGGCAACGAAGTCGACTACCGCCGGGTCGAGGTGGTCGGCCCGCGCGTGTCCGGCGAGCTGCTGTCCTACGGCGTCATCGGCCTCATGCTCGCGATCTTCTGCATCCTCATTTACCTGTGGTTCCGCTTCGAATGGCAGTTCGCGCTCGGCGCCATGATCGCCAACGTGCACGACATCGTGCTTACCATCGGCTTCATGTCGGTCACCCGCATCGACTTCGACCTGACCAGTATTGCGGCGCTGCTCACCATTCTCGGTTATTCGCTCAACGACACCGTCGTCATCTACGACCGAATTCGCGAAATGCTGCGCCGCTACAAGAAATTGCCGATGCCGGAACTGCTCAACGCGTCGGTGAACCAGACGCTGTCGCGCTCGGTGATTACGCACGTCACCGTGTCGCTCGCGTTGCTTTCATTGCTGCTGTTCGGGGGCCAGGCGATCCACAGCTTCACGGCGACCATGATGTTCGGCGTGGTGCTGGTCGGCACCTACACCTCGGTCTTCATCGCGTCGCCGATCCTGATCTATCTCGGCGTCGGCACCGGCCGTGACGCGCTAACCGCATCGGACAAGGACAAGTAGCCGATGGCCGGCGATCGGCCCGGAGCGGATACACCGCACCTGCCGAGAGCGGCGCTGATCGATGCCTATGGCAATGGCGGCTTCCGCTTCGGCGGCATGTCGCACCGCGGCTCGCTGTTGTGCCTGCCGGACGGCATCTGGGCCTGGCCGGTGACCGACATCGCCGCCATGACCGACAATGATTTTGCCGCGGTGTTCGAACGCGCGACCGAGCTCGACATGTTCATGATCGGGTGCGGAAAAGAACCGGCGGTTTTGCCGGAAGAGCTGCGTCAGCGCTTCCACGACGCTCACATATTCGTGGACATCATGACCACCGGCGCGGCAGTGCGGACCTATAACGTCCTGCTGGCGGAACGCCGGCGCATCGGCGCCGCCCTGATCGCGGTCGATTGATCTGCGCTAGACTTGTCCGATGGACGCCAATTTCGAGCATTGCGCCGCGCTGGTGCGCGAGGCCGATCCTGACCGGTTTCTGGCGTCGCTGTTCGCACCTGCGGATCGCCGCGGCGCGTTGCATGCGCTTTATGCCTTCAACGTCGAAATCGCGCGCGTGCGCGAGCTTGCGCGCGAACCGATGCCGGGCGAGATCCGGCTGCAATGGTGGCGCGAGGTGCTGGCCGGCGAACGCAGCGGCGAGGAGCGGGCGCATCCGGTCGCCGCGGCATTGCGCGCGACCGTCGAACGGCACGGCATTTCGGTCGAACCGCTGGTGGCGCTGGTCGAGGCGCATAGTTTCGACATTTACGACCGGCCGATGGCGAGCCTGACGGAGCTTGAAATCTACGCCGAGCGAACCAACGGGACGACGTTCGCGCTTGCGGCCGACATCCTCGGCGAGCGTCCGCCGGTGGCCAGTAGTGTGATCCGTCGTGCCGCGATTGCCCAGACCGTCGCCGGCGTGTTGCGCAGTCTTGGCCGCGGCTCCGCACGACGGCAGCTTTACGTGCCGCTCGATGTTCTGGCGCGGCACGGCGTCGATCCGGAAAGCATCTTCGCGGGCAAGGCGACGGATGAGTTGCGCGCCGCACTCGCGGAAATGCGGCTCTATGTCCGCCGCCAGCTTGCCGCCGCGCAGGAGTTCGTTTCTGCCGTGCCGGAAGCGATCATGCCGGTCCTGTTGCCGGTCGCTTTGGTGCGGCCGATGCTGGCGCGCATGGAACTGCCCGGTTACAAGCCGTTCACGTTCATGC
>JBAUHH010000515.1:0-17514 GCA_049680165.1 Pseudolabrys sp. | reverse complement strand
GGCAAGGCGCTTGGCCTGCGCGGCAAGCCTTGTCGCACCAGGCTCGCCCTCGCTCACCGCTACGGCCGCGCGATGCAGCAGAAGGCGTGCCGCCTCGATCTCGGTCGCGTAGTCGGCGACGCGGAATTGCAACGCCTGGAAATCCGCAAGCCGCGAGCCGAATTGCTTTCGCCCCTTCATGTATTCGACGGTGCGGTCGAGGCAGAATTGCGCGCCGCCGATCGAGCAAGCGCCGATGTTGAGCCGCCCGCCGTCGAGGCCGGCCATGGCGATCCTGAAGCCTTGCCCTTCCGATCCGACGAGGTTAGCGACCGGGACGCGGCAATTCTCGAAGATAACCATCGCGGTCGGCTGCGATTTCCAGCCGAGCTTCTTCTCCTGCTTGCCGAACGAAAGTCCTGGCGTGCCTTTTTCCACCACGATGCAGGAAATGCCCCGCGGCCCGCTCTCGCCGGTGCGCGCCATCACCACGTAGATGTCGGAGACACCACCGCCGGAAATGAATGCCTTGGCGCCGTCGAGCACATAATGCTCGCCGTCGCGCCGCGCACGCGTTGACAGGCTCGCCGCGTCCGAGCCCGCGTCCGCCTCGGTCAGGCAATAGCTCGCGAAGTGCTCCATGGTGCAGAGCTTCGGCAGATATTTCTTGCGCAGCTCCAACCCGCCAAAGGCATCGATCATCCACGCCGCCATGTTGTGGATGGAGATGTAGGCGGCAGTCGAGGTACACCCTTGCGCCAGCTCCTCGAAGATGAGGGCCGCATCGAGCCGCGATAGCGCCGAGCCGCCGACGTCATCCTTCACATAGATACCACCGAAGCCGAGCGCCGCCGCCTGGCGCAGCGCCACGACCGGAAAAATCTCGCCCTCGTCCCATTCCCGCGCCTTCGGCATCATCTCATCGCGCGCAAAGGTCCGCGCGGTCGCCTGAAATGCGCGTTGTTCTTCGGAAAGCTCGAAATCCATGAGACTGCCCGCCTTCGCCCATTCCCGCTTAGCAAGCGGGGCCGGCTCGGAGCAACCGCCCCGCCCACGCATCTATTATTGGCATATGCTGTAATTTTCCGGCGGCCAAAGCATCTAAAGATAAGAGGCCGGCCGGACAGGGACGGCGCGCACGGAGGAAAACATGGCGGAAGACGAGAAAAAGCCGAGCGGACCGGACCTTGCCGCAGGCATCGCGGCCGGCGACCTCGCCGAAGGGGCCATGCTGGCGGGCCACGTCGGTGACGACGAAGTGATGGTGGCGCGGCAGGGCGGCAAGCTGTTCGCCCTCTCCGCCCATTGCACGCATTATCACGGGCCGCTCGCCGACGGCATCCTGGTCGGCAATACCGTGCGCTGTCCGTGGCACCACGCCCATTTCAGCTTGCAGACCGGCGAAGCGATTGCGGCGCCGGCGCTCAGCCCGCTCGGCTGCTGGCAAGTCGAAGAGCGCGACGGCAAGATTTTCGTGCGCGGCAAAAAGGAACAGCCGGCGCCGAAGAAGGCATCGGCCAAACCCGAAAGGATCGTTATTGTCGGCGGCGGGGCCGCCGGTTTCGCTACCGCCGAGATGCTGCGGCAGCGCGGCTTCGCCGGCAGCGTCACCATGCTCAGCAACGATAGCGACGCACCCGTCGACCGGCCCAATCTGTCGAAGGATTATCTTGCCGGCAGCGCGCCTGAAGACTGGATGCCGCTGCGCGGCGACGATTGGTACGCCGAGAACAAGATCGACCTGAAACTGAAGACCGAAGTAACCGCGATCGATCCGCGGGCGCGCACGGTGACCATTGGTGGTGGCGGCACGATACAATTCGACAAATTGCTGCTGGCGACCGGCGCGGAGCCGGTGCGTCTCGATCTGCCGGGCATGAATTCGCCGCATGTGCATACCCTGCGTTCGTTCGCCGACTGCCGCGCCATCATCGCGCAGACGAAATCGGCCAAGCGCGCGGTCGTGATCGGTGCGAGTTTCATCGGATTGGAGACGGCGGCAGCATTGCGCGCACGAGAGATAGAAGTGCACGTGGTCGCGCCGGAGAAACGCCCGCTCGAACGCGTGTTCGGGTCGCAGCTCGGCGATTTCGTGCGTGCGCTGCACGAAGAGCACGGGGTCAACTTCCATCTCGAAAACGGCGTCACCGCTATCGAGGGAAACCGTGTCGTGCTGAAAAACGGCGCGCCGATCGAGGCCGATCTGGTGATCGTCGGTGTCGGCGTGCGCCCGCGCGTCACGCTTGCCGAAAAAGCCGGGCTTGCCGTCGACAAGGGAGTGACGGTGAACGAATACATGGAAACAAGCGCGCCCGCCATTTACGCGGCCGGCGATATCGCGCGCTGGCCGGACGCGATCAGCGGCGCGCGCATCCGCGTCGAGCATTGGGTGGTCGCCGAACGCCAGGGCCAGATCGCAGCGCTCAATATGATCGGCGAGCGCACCCCATTCCGCAGCGCGCCGTTCTTCTGGAGCCAGCATTATGATGTGCCGATCAACTATGTCGGCCACGCCGAGAAGTGGGACACCATCGAGATCGACGGCGACGTGATGAAGCGCGATTGCGTGGTGCGCTACAAGCAAGGCGGGCGCGTCATGGCCGTGGCTTCGATCTATCGTGACAAGGAAAGCCTCGAAGCCGCGGTTGCGCTGGAAAAACAGGCGGAAAAAGCCGGGTAGCGGGCGCTCCTTGGACCAGCTAAAAAGAGGTCCAGGAGACCCCTATGGCGATCAAATTCGGGCGGCCGATCGAGAACCGCGCCCGCCTCACCCCGGTGGAAAGCCCGGCCGCAACGCCGCTCGAGCTCACCACGCGCATGCGCCGCAACCGTCGCGCTGACTGGGCGCGCCGGATGGTGCGCGAGCATGTACTTACCGCCGACGACCTGATCTGGCCGCTGTTCCTCACCGATGGGAAGAACGCGCGCATTCCGGTTACTTCGATGCCGGGCGTCGAGCGCCTGTCGGTCGACGAGGCCGTGCGCGACGCCCAACGCGCGGCCGAGCTGTCGATCCCGTGCATTGCGCTGTTTCCCTACACCGATCCGATGCTGCGCGATGAAACCGGGTCGGAGGCGCTCAACGCCGACAATCTCGTTTGCCGCGCCATCCGCGCCATCAAGAAAGAGGTGCCGGAGGTCGGCATCCTGTGCGACGTCGCGCTCGATCCGTTCACCAGCCACGGGCATGACGGCCTGCTGCGCGACGGCGTGATCCTCAATGACGAAACTGTCGCCGTGCTGACCAAGCAGGCGCTGGTGCAGGCGGAAGCCGGCTGCGACATCATCGCGCCGTCCGACATGATGGATGGGCGCGTCGGCGCGATCCGCAAGGCGCTGGATCAGGCCGGCTACACCGACGTATCGATCATGGCCTACGCGGCGAAATATGCATCCGCGTTTTACGGCCCGTTCCGCGACGCGGTCGGCTCGGCCAAGACACTCAGCGGCGACAAGCGCACATACCAGATGGATCCCGGCAACGCCGACGAGGCGCTGCGCGAAGTCGCGCTCGACATCGAGGAAGGCGCCGACATGGTGATGGTCAAGCCGGGCCTGCCCTATCTCGATATCGTTCGCATCGTGAAAGAGACCTTCGGCATGCCGACATTCGCCTATCAGGTGTCCGGCGAATACGCGATGATCATGGCTGCCGTGCAGAACGGCTGGCTCGACGGCGAGCGCGCGATGATGGAAAGTCTGATCGCCTTCAAGCGCGCGGGCGCCGACGGCGTGCTCACGTACTTCGCGCCGCGCGTCGCCGAGAAACTCAAACGGGGCTGAACGCCCTTTCCCCCCTTCCTTCCGAAAAGTCTCATGGGCGAATTTGCAATCGGTCAGGGCGTGCCGCGCTTCGAGGATCCGCGGCTGGTACAGGGCCGCGGCCGTTATATCGATGACGTGGTCTATCCCGGCATGGCATTCGGCGTGCTGCTGCGCTCGCCGCACGGCCACGCCAAGATAAGGTCGATTGACGTTGCGGCCGCGAAAGCGGCGCCCGGCGTACTCGCGGTCATTACCGCCGCCGACTGGAAAAAAGCCGGTCTTGGCGAATTGCCGGGCCATGGCGGGCTCAAGCGCCGCGACGGCGCGCCGATGTTCAAGCCGCCGTATCCGGTGCTGGCGGAAGACCGCGTGCGATGGGTGGGCGATCCGGTTGCCTTCGTCGTGGCGGAAACCGACGCGCAAGCGCAGGACGCCGCCGAGCTGATCGAGATCGATTACGAGCCGCTGCCCGCGGTCGTCTCGACCGCCGAGGCAAGCAAGCCCGATGCCGCCAAGGTCTGGGACGGCTGCGCCGACAACATCAGCTTCGTCGAACTCATCGGCGACAAGGCCGCGGTCGATGCAGCCTTCGCCAAGGCAGCGCATGTCGCCAGGCATCGTTTCGTCATCAACCGCGTGACGGCGGCGGCGATGGAGCCGCGCGGCGCGGTCGGTGTCTACCTGCCGGCAGAAGACCGCTACATCATCCATTCGCCGGTGCAGCGCGCGCATCCCTATCGCACCGACATTGCGAAGATCCTGAAGATGCCCGAAAGCAAGGTGCGCGTGATCTGCATCGACGTCGGCGGCAGCTTCGGCATGAAGACGCCGGTGTTCAACGAAGCGCCGCTCACCTTGTTCGCCTCGAAAGTCACCGGACGGCCGGTGAAATGGATGAGCACCCGCACCGAGGCTTTCTTAAGCGACGCGCAGGCACGCGATAACGTCACCGAAGCCGAGCTCGCGCTCGACAAGGACGGAAAATTCCTCGCGCTGCGCGTGAAGACGATCGCCGCGATCGGCGCCTATTTACAGAACAACATGCCGGCCTTCTTCCTCAATGCCGGCACGCTGGCCGGCACCTATCGAACGCCGGTAATCCACGCCGACATCACGGGCGTGTTCACCAACACCAACCCGGTGCGGCCCTATCGCGGCAACGGGCGTCCCGAGGCTGCGTATGTGATCGAGCGCATCATCGATGTCGCGGCCGACGAGCTCGGCATCGACCCGGTGGAGTTGCGGCGGCGCAATTACATTTCGCCCGAGCAGATGCCGTTCAAGACAGGGCTCACGTTCACCTACGACAGCGGCGAATTTGAAAAGAACATGGATCTGGCGCTGGAGCTCGCCGACATCGCCGGCTTCGAGAAGCGGCGCGAAGAATCGCGCAAGCGCGGCAAGCTGCGCGGGATCGGGCTTTCCAACACCATTGAGCGCGCGGCCGCACCCGGCACCGAAGGAGCCGAGGTCCGTTTTGACCGAAGCGGCACGGCGACCTTGTTTTCAGGCTCGATCACCGCCGGCCAGGGCCACGAGACCGTGTTCAAACAGTTGGTCTGCGACCGGCTCGGCCTAAATCCGGATGAAGTCCGATACGTGCAGGGCGACACCGACGAGGTCTTCTACGGCGAAGGCACCGGCGGCTCACGGTCGGCCACAATGGCGGGCTCCGCGTTCCTCATGGCGACCGACAAGGTGATCGAAAAGGCCAAGGCGATCGTCGCGCATGCGCTGAAGATCGACGCGGCCGACGTGAATTTTGCCGACGGCGTGTTCTCCTCGCCGAAAAGCAACCGCACGATGACCATCAAGGAAGTCGCGGTCGACTCGACAAGTCCGGCCAAGCTCCCCGCCGCCATGGAGCCCGGCCTGTTCGCCACCGCGGTCTACAAGGCGCCGGTCAACAATTATCCGAACGGCTGTCACGTCTGCGAACTGGAGATCGACCGCGAAACTGGCGTCGTGCAGATCGCGCGCTACAGCGTGGTGGACGACGTCGGCACCGTGCTCAACCCGATGCTGCTGCACGGGCAGATCCAGGGCGGCGTGGCGCAAGGCGCGGGCCAGGTTCTCATGGAGGACATCCATTTCGACGCCACCGGGCAGCTCGTCACCGCTTCGTTCATGGACTACGCCATGCCACACGCACATCATCTTTGCGACATCGAGGTGGACAGCAATCCCGTGCCGACGAAGACCAATCCGCTCGGCACCAAGGGCGCGGGCGAAGCCGGCAATGTCGGCGCCCTGCCCGCGGTCGCGAATGCGCTGGTCGATGCGCTTTCCGAATTCGGCGTCAAGCACATCGAGATGCCCGCTACGCCCGAACGAATCTGGCGCGCGATGCAGCGGCGCTGATCAGCGCTTGAGATATTCCGTCCTGATGCACGGCCCGTCTAGCGAATAGCGTCCGGCGCCGACTGCCGCCAGCATCAAGAAGCCGCCGACGATGCTCACGTTCTTCATGAAATGAATCATGTTGTTCGTGTGCTCCGGGCCTGGCGGCTGGTGCCAGAAGTCGTGGAAGAAATACGCGGCGATGGCCGTAAACAACGCCAGCGCCAGCGCGAACAGGCGCGTCTGCCAGCCGATGATGATCAGCACGCCGCCGCCGAGCTCGAGCGCAGCGGAAGCGATGGCCAGGATATTCGGCACCGGCAGACCTTTGGACGCGATCTCCGTGGTCGTTTCCGGAAGCCCCATGAACTTTTCCACGCCCGACGATACGAAGATGAGCGCGATGACGATGCGGCCGATGAGCAGCATTCCATCGCTCACGCCGGCAGCCGCGCGCACATCGCCAGCCGCCGCGTAGGTGGTTGTCGTGTACGTGGTAGCCATGGCGCACCTGTCACAGGGAACCGCATACGCGGCGTTCCTCCGACAACGCGCTTTGGTTGCGGGAGTTCCGGCGGAACCCGGCCGTTAGCCGCAGCCGCAGTTCGTGGGCGCCGTTGCCGGCTGCGACGGCGCGCGCGTCTTGCCGCGCGATTTCGGCAGGTGCAGCCCGCATTCACGGCTGCCGCCGTTTTCCCACCACCAGCGCCCACTACGCTCGGGATCACCAGGCGCTATCGCGCGCGTGCACGGCGCGCAGCCGATCGACGCAAAGCCTTTGGCATGCAGCGCATTGATCGGAATGCCGTCGGCCTGAACGACCGCCATCACCGCGTCGCGGCTCCAGTCGAACAGCGGATTGAGCTTGAGCACGTCACGGTTGGTATCGAAGGAAATGAGGCTGCCCTGTTTCCGCATCACCGACTGATCGGCGCGCAGGCCGGTGATCCAGGCCGAAGCGCCCGCAAGCGCGCGTTCGATCGGCTGGGTCTTGCGGACATCGCAGCAGGCCTGCCGCGCGCGCTTTGATTCATAGAAGCCGTCGATCCCCTGCTTGTCGACAAACTTTTCCAGCGCGGCGTGATCGGGATAGACCGCGCGGATGCGCCGGCCATAACGCCGTTCGGTCTCCGCCCACAACGCGTAGGTTTCCGGAAACAGGCGGCCGGTGTCGAGCGTCACCACGTCGATGTCCAGGCCGCGCTCGCAGAGCCAGTGGAAAATGACCTGGCCCTCGATGCCGAAGCCGTGGGTGAACACGATCGGCCCGTTGAGCTCCCGGCGCAGCCGGACGAGTCGCTCGGCGGGCGATAAATTTTCCAGCGCATCGGCAAGAGCTTTCGCTTGTACGACGGGCTCGGAGCGCAACGCGATCGGCGCATCGGCGCGCGGCGCAATCGTTTCGTCCACACCTTGCTGTATTCTCTGCTCAAGCATGCCGGAGATATGGACGAGGACACTTTGCTGTCAAACCCGAAATAAATTTCGCGTTTCACCCGCGAAGGCGTGTCAATGGTTTTACAAAATCGCACGGCAGAATACTGACATGCTCACTATGCGCGCTTTTTCGATAAGAAGAATTTATCGGTTGGCGCGTTCGCCGGCGATGAATTTAGCTTATGCCAAAGGCGTCCGCAGAATGATCTTGCCCGCCGGAGAGTTATTCACTCGCGCCGCAGTATCATCTGCCGAGAAACTGCTACGCAGCGCGCGGGCGTGGAAATTCCCGTCCCCGCCCGTCACTCGATCGCGGTGGTCGTTTCGATCCGGACCGGCTGGTAGCCGTCTTTCGCGAGCGCGCGCAGGATTTCTTCCGCATGCGCAGCATCGCGCGTTTCCAGCGTGACTTCGAGCTTGGCGCCCTTGGCGGGCACGTCGAGGAACAGTCGCCGGTGATCGACCTCTAGAATATTGGCGCCGAGTTCGCCGAGCCGCGTCGCGATCGGGCCGAGCACGCCCGGGCGGTCGGGAATGGTGAGGCGGAACGACACAATACGGTCGTCGCGCTCCAGCTCGCGCACCATGATCGACGCGAGAATGCGCGGATCGATATTGCCGCCGCACAAGATCAGCCCGACTTTCTTGCCGCGGAAACGTTCCGGCTTCGCCAGCATGGCGGCAAGACCGGCGGCGCCGGCGCCCTCAGCCATCGCCTTCTGGAACGTAAGAAACGCATTGACCGCACGCTCGAGCAGCGACTCGTCGACAAGAATGATTTCCGACACAAGCTCGCGCACCACCGGCAGTGTCAGTTTGCCGACATGCTTGACAGCGATTCCTTCCGCCAGCGTTGGCCCGCCGCACGGCCGATTTTCGCCCGACAACGCGTTCCACACTGACGGATAAAGTGCGGCCTCTGCGCCGACGATCTCGATCTTCGGATTGACCCCGCGCGCGGCAATCGCGTTGCCGGCGATCAAGCCGCCGCCGCCGATCGGGATCACCAGCGTTTCGAGATTGGATACGTCCTCCAGCATCTCGAGCGCGATCGTGCCCTGTCCCGCGATAACACGCGGATCGTCGAATGGGTGCACCAGCGTCAGGCCGCGCCCGCTGCGGATCGATTCACATCGAACTTGCGCTTCCGCAATCGTCTCGCCGTCGAGCACGACCTCGGCGCCATGCTGGCGCGTGGCGTGGACTTTCACGAACGGCGTGGTCACCGGCATCACGATCGTTGCCGGAATGCCAAGCCGCGCCGCGTGATAGGCGACCGCCTGGGCGTGGTTGCCGGCCGACATGGCGATGACTCCGCGCTTGCGCTCGGCCTCAGACAGCGAGGTAAGTTTCACCAGCGCGCCGCGATCCTTGAACGAATTGGTGACCTGGAGGTTTTCGTATTTGACGTAAACATCCGCCCCCGTCAGCGCCGACAGTTTCGGCGCGGGCAGCATGGGCGTCCGCAGGACCGACCCCGCGATGACACGGCGAGCTGCTTCGATGTCCGCAAACGTCACGCTCAAGGGGTCTTCTCCCGGTCTATTTCAGGACAATGCCGCAATGCATCGAAGCGATCCAGCACGGCGCTTTAAGGTTAGGATAGGAAAGCCCCTTGCGCGGGCGCCGTTTTTTCTCCATTTCCGGGTGTCATAGGGTGACGATTATGACGGACGACGGCTCGAAATGGACTAACAGGCCGTTCGACTACAAGCCGCATGCCTACGACGCGGCTGCGAACCCCGAGCTGTTCGAAGGCGTGTTGGCGCGCCGCGTCGTGGCGTTTTTCATCGATGTCGTCATCATCGCGATTCCCATTGTCTTTGCCTGGGTCTTCATTTTCGCGTTCGGCCTCGTCACCCTCGGACTCGGCTGGGCGTTGTTCTGGCTGATTCCGCCGGCTTCGGTGATCTGGGCGTTGGGTTATTTCGGAATGACGCTGGGCGGCCCGCGCTCGGCGTCGCTTGGCATGCGCGTCATGGATCTGGAGATGCGCACCTGGTATGGCGCGCCGGCCTATTTTGTGCTCGGCGCGGTGCATGCGGTCATATTCTGGCTTTCGGTTTCGACGCTCACGCCCTTCATTCTACTTGTTTGCTTCTTCAACCAGCGCCGCCGATTGCTGCACGATATCCTCCTCGGCACCGTCGTGATCAACAATGCGGCGCGCGCGCAAGGGCTGCGGGCAACTGGCTGGAGCGCGCATGTCGGGTAAGAATCCGCCGGCTAAGAATCTTTTGACGAAGGCGACTTCAGGCGCGATGCTGGTACGGCAAGCGGGAGATTCCCGACAGGAAATGACTTGAACTCGTGACCCAACATTCCCGCGACACCCCGCAATTTTACCTGACCGCGCCCAGCCCATGCCCCTATCTGGCCGGTCAGGAGGAGCGCAAGGTCTTTACCCATCTTGTCGGCGAGCGCGCGGCCGAGCTCAACGATCTCCTGACTCACGGCGGCTTCCGCCGCAGCCAGTCGATTGCCTACCGGCCCGCCTGCGAGACCTGCCGTGCCTGCATATCCGTACGGGTGGTCGTCAACGACTTTCAGCCGACGCGCAGCATGCGGCGCATCGCCGAACGCAACGCTGACATGATCGGCGAAATGCGCTCGGCCGATCCGACCTCCGAGCAATATTCGGTTTTCCGCGCCTATCTCGACACCCGCCACCGCGACGGCGGCATGGCCGACATGACGGTGCTCGACTACGCCATGATGATCGAGGACAGCCATGTCGACACGCGGCTGGTCGAGTACCGGCGGCGCGATCCCGACACCGGCTTCACCGGACGCAGCGGCGGGCAGCTGCTGGCGATGGCGCTAACCGACGTGCTCAGCGACGGACTTTCGATGGTCTATTCGTTCTTCGACCCGGAAGCCGCCGATCGCTCGCTCGGCACGTTGATGATCCTTGACCACATTTCGCGCGCCCGAAAGATGGGACTGGCCTACGTCTATCTGGGCTATTGGGTGCCCGGCTCGCGCAAGATGGACTACAAAGGCCGCTTCCTGCCGCAGGAGCGGCTGATGCCGTCCGGTTGGACGCGCGTCGAGAAATAGCCGGACGCGCCATTAGCCGGCGATCATGTCCACCAGCAATTTGATATTCAGCACCACGATCAGGCTAGCCACGAGCCAGGCTACGATCGCAACCGTCCGCGAAATAGCGAGCGATCCCATTTTCTTGCGGTCGGACACAAATTGCACCAGCGGGATCACGGCAAACGGAAGCTGCATCGACAGGATTACCTGACTGAAGATCAGCAGTTGCCCCGTGCCATGCTGGCCGTAGATCGCGGTGACCACCACGACCGGAACGATCGCGATGCCGCGCGTCAGCAGACGCCGCGCCCAATGCGGCATGCGGATGCGGAGAAATCCTTCCATCACGATTTGCCCGGCGAGCGTCGCCGTGACGGTCGAATTCAAGCCCGAGGCCAACAAGGCGACGGCAAACAGCACCGAAGCCACGCCGACGCCGAGCAGCGGCGACAGCAACGCGTAAGCATCCTCGATGTCGGCGACGTCTGTCTTGCCGTGCGCATTGAAGACCGCCGCAGCGACGATGAGGATGGACGCGTTGATGAACAGCGCCAGCATCAGCGCAATGGTGCTGTCGACGGTGGCCCAACGAACGGCATTGCGGCGGCCGGCATCGCTTTGCTCGATTCGGCGTGTCTGCACGATTGAGGAATGCAAATAGAGATTATGAGGCATCACCGTCGCGCCGATGATGCCGATGGCGATGTAGAGCATCTCCGGATTGGTGACGATCTCGCGTGACGGGACGAAACCTCCCAGCATGGCGGACACCGGCGGCGCGGCAAGAACGATCTGGATCAGGAAGCAACCCGCGATGACCAGCAGCAGCGCGATGATGAAGGCTTCCAGGAAGCGGAATCCCTTGTTCATCAAAAACAGCAGCAGGAATGCGTCGAGCGCTGCGATCAACGCGCCGGCAATCAGCGGAATACCGAACAGGAGCTTGAGCGCAATCGCCGTGCCAATGACCTCTGCGAGATCGCAGGCGATGATCGCGAGTTCGCAGGCGAACCACAGCACGAAACCGACGGGCTTCGGATAAGCATCGCGACAGGCTTGCGCAAGATCGCGGCCTGTGGCGATGCCAAGCCGCGCGGACAATGCTTGCAGCAAAATAGCCATCAGGTTCGAGACCATGATGACCGAGAGCAGCGTGTAGCCGAACTTCGATCCGCCGGCGATGTCGGTCGCCCAGTTGCCGGGATCCATATAGCCGACCGAGACCATGTATCCCGGTCCCGAGAATGCCAGCAGACGCCGAAGCCAGTCCCCGCCCGCCGGCACCGCGATAGAGGCATGAACTTCGGACAGGCTCACATCCTCCTCGTCCGTGCGCATGAAGCGCCAGCCGGATCGTGTCGCCGGTGAAATTTCGTGCATCGGATTCCAATCAAAAAACTTCAAACGCGCGCAGACGTGCAATTGCAAATTATTCGCAAGAAAGGTGACAGAAGAATGAGATGTCGTCAATCCAGTTGCGAATGATTTGCAACTGGATTTGCGCCGCTGTAATTAGGTGGTGCGAGAACGCCGGCAGGTGCGCCAATCTGCCTGCTGGGCACCGGTGGAACTTCTCAACTTTCGTCGGGTTGTCGCTAGCTCGGTGGGTCTACCAACAGCGTTTCGGCGGCCGCCGAGCGCCGGGCGCGGTCGCGCCGGGGCCGCCCCATGTGGCGCCCTTCCCGAGGCACCGCACTCCGCGATGACGACGACCGCAAACCGAATTCTCTGCGCGGCGCTGGCCGCGTTCTTTCTGGTTGCGCCGGTGCTCGCGGCGGAGGCACAGCCGCAAGGGCAGCACGCCCAACAGCAAAATCGGCAAGACAATCACCACGACCAACAAGGCCAGCAGCAAAACCAGCAGCAAAACCAACAGCAGGATAAGCAGCAAGGCCAGGAGAAAGGCCAAGGCCAGCACAAGGGGCCGTCAGAGGGTCTGCTGATCATTCAGCTTGCTTTGCTGATGCTGGTCGGCCGTCTGCTCGGCGAAGGCTTGTTGCGGTGGAAGCAGCCGGCGGTGATGGGCCAGTTGATCGCGGGCTTGATTCTTGGGCCGTCACTTTTTGGGCTGCTGTTGCCCGACCTTCACCACATGATCTTTCCCCGCACCGGCGAGCAAAAGGCGATGCTCGACGGCCTCTCCCAATTCGGCGTTTTGATGCTGCTGCTGCTCACCGGCATGGAAACCGATCTGAAGCTCGTGCGGCAGACCGGCTGGGCTTCGGCAGTAGCTTCCCTCGCCGGCATCATCGTGCCGTTTGTGCTCGGCGTCGGGCTGGGCTTCGCGATCCCGGATTCGCTCATCGGCGATCCGAGTAAGCGGCTGATCACCGCGCTGTTCCTCGGCACCGCGCTGTCGATTGCTTCGGTGAAGATCGTCGCGACCGTGATCCGCGAGATGAATTTCATGCGGCGCACCGTCGGGCAGATCATCATGGCCTCCGCCGTCATCGACGATACCGTCGGCTGGATGATCACGGCGGTTATCTTCAGTCTGGCCTTGAGCGGACACGTCGACTTTCCGAGCGTCGCGAAAAGCGTACTCGGCACCCTCGTCTTCATGGCGGTGAGCCTCACCATCGGGCGGCGCATCGTGTTCATGATCATCCGCTGGGTGAACGACACCTTCGTCAGCGACTTTGCCGTCATCACCGCCATCCTGCTGATCATGATCGCCATGTCGCTGATTACCGACGCGATCGGCGTGCACACCGTGCTCGGCGCTTTCGTCGCCGGCATCCTCGTGGGCGAGTCGCCGATCCTGACGCGTCACATCGACGAGCAATTGCGCGGACTAATTATCGCCTTCTTCATGCCGGTGTTCTTCGGAACGGCGGGATTGAGCGCCGACCTCACGATCCTCAAGGACCCCGTCCTTCTCGCGCTGACCGGCGGCCTGATCCTGATCGCCAGCATCGGTAAATTCGGTGGCGCATTCACGGGCGGCAAGCTCGCCGGATTGACCTGGCGCGAGTCGCTCGCGCTCGGGTGCGGCATGAACGCGCGCGGATCGACCGAGGTGATCGTCGCGACCATCGGTCTATCGATGGGCGCGTTGAGCCAAAACCTCTTCACCATGATCGTCGCCATGGCGGTAATCACCACGACGGCCATGCCGCCTACACTGCGCTGGGCATTGGTGCGGCTACCGATGCGCAAGGAGGAAAAGGAGCGCCTGGAACGCGAGGAAATGGAAGCCAAGGGCTTCCTGCCCAATCTCGAACGGCTACTGCTCGCGGTCGATGACAGCAGCAACGGCAAATTTGCCTCGCGCGTCGCCGGCATGATCGCCGGCAGCAACGCCATGCCGACCACCATCATTCAGATCAAGACCGACAAGAAGACCGGCAAGGCGGCCGCCGTCGCGCAAAAAGAAAAGGCGCTGGAGTCCGCGGAGACAGTCAAGATTTTCGCCGAACCGCCCGAAGATCCGGAGAAGTCGGACGAAAAGGCCGACGTCAAGCTCGATGTGACCACCATTACTGAGAGCAAGCCGAAACCGGACAAGATCGCCGAGGAAGCCGAGAAAGGTTATGACCTGATGGTCGTCGGCATGGCGAAAACCGTCGCGCGCCATCACGAGTTTCACCCCGACCTCACCCAACTCGCCGCCGGCTTCGAAGGCCCCCTCGCCGTTACCGACGCGCGCGGGTTGCATCTCAAGGAACCGCTCGAAGGCAAGCTCAGTATCCTCGTGCCCGTCAACGGCACCGAGACGTCGCGCCGCGCAGCCGAGGTCGCGATCACACTGGCGCGCGCCAGCAAAGCTCCTATCACCGCGCTCTACGTCGCGACGCGCCAGACCGGCAAGAAGCGGTCGCGCCAATATGACGAGGCGATCCTGAAAGACATCGTGAAACTGGCGGAAACCTATCACGTCGACATCCGCACCAATGTGCGCGGCAATATTGATCCGGAGGACGCGATCCTGAAGGAAGCGGCACGGCGCAAAAGCAATTTCATCGTCATGGGCGTGGTGCGCCGGCCGGGCGAGAAATTGTTCTTCGGTGACACCGCCGCCGCCGTGCTGGAAAAGTCGGAAGGCTCAATCCTGTTCGTGGCGAGCTGATTGCGAGCCTGGTCATGCCGTGGCCGACGAAGGCCGGAACTTGCAAATCCATCGGCGCGTTCTTCCCGATGCACCGAGAGCACGGCCGCATAACCCCGCCGTTTCTTACTTCGACGGAGAATCAAGGCTGCGGTTTCGGAGCGGGCACGCAGCCAACGCCAATCCCCATATGACTCGAGAAATCGCAACGCTCCCCTCCTTCGACAGGTTCTCGCCATGACCGATCGTGCGACAGCAGACGCGCCGAAGCCGCTGGTTTTCAGGCAAGAGTTCACGCCAATCGTGCATGCCGTGCGAGATTTTCTGTCCACGCTTTGGTCGACCGAGGGGCGTCACACACTGACCTTGCTCACCATTGGGATCGTCCTCGTCGTTGGCGCGACGGTCGCCGCACAGGTGGCGCTCAACGCCTGGAACCGGCCTTTCTACAACGCCATCCAGCAGCGGAATTTTCCTGAATTCGTATATCAGAGCCTTATTTTCTTTATGATCGCGGGAGGCCTGCTCGTCCTGAACGTCGCGCAGGCATGGCTTCGCGAGATGATCAAGCTCAAATCCCGCGAGTGGCTGACGCGCGACCTGTTCGCGCAGTGGCTTAAGCCAGGGCGAGCGGTGCGGCTCGCCTACGCCGGCGAGATCGGCGTCAATCCAGACCAGCGCGTCCAGCAAGACACCAGCCAACTCACCGAGCTCGCGGCCGAACTCGGAGTGGGGTTACTTCAATCCTTGCTGCTCCTCCTCGCCTTCCTCGGAGTCCTGTGGGAGTTGTCGGGCGCCATCACCATTCCGATCGGCAGCATCAACGTGACGATCCCCGGCTACATGGTGTGGTGCGCCATTCTCTTTGCGGCGGGAGGCTCGTGGGTCGCCTGGCGGGTCGGCGGCGGTCTCGTCGGCTTGAATGCGCGGCGATTTCAGCGTGAGTCGGCGCTCCGCTTCGCGCTCGTTCAGATCAACCAGCAGGCCGACAATATCGCCCATTACCGTCGCGAACAGAGCGAAAAGCAACGCCTCGGTGGCGAACTCGACAGCGTTCTCACGGTGATGCGCGAGATCGTCAGCGCGATTGTCAGAGTCACCTGGGTGACGGCAGGCTACGGCTGGATCTCCATCATCGCGCCGCTCCTCATTGCCGCGCCCTCCTATTTCAGCGGGAGATTGTCGTTCGGCGAGCTGATGATGGTCGTCGGCGGCTTCTCTCAAGTGAACCAGTCGCTCCGCTGGTTCGTCGACAATTTCTCACGGATTGCCGAATGGGGAGGCACCCTTTTGCGGGTGATGTCCTTCCGCGAGGCGCTGCTGACGTTGGAAACCGGGCCCGACGGCGAGGATCGCATCGCTCAGTCGGAAAACCCCGCCGGCAGGCTCAAGCTGGAGAACATCGGCGTCAGGAAAGAGGGCAAGAAAGCGGTGCTCGATCAGCACGAAATCGAGGTCCTGCCGGGCGACCGCATCCACATCGTCGACAATACGCGCTCGGGCCGCAATCCACTGCTCGCCGCGATAGCCGGGCTTTGGCCGTGGGGATCGGGCAAGGTCCAAAGTCCCTCCGGCATGAAGATGATGTTTCTCAAGCGCCGGCCGTATTTCCCGCCGGGGCCGCTGCGGGCTGCGCTCGCCTTTCCCGCCGAGCCTTCGGACGTGTCCGACAGCGACATCAAAGCGGCGTTGCAGCGGGTCGGATTAGGCTATCTCGTCAATTCGCTTGACCGGAAGGCGCCATGGGGACTCGAGTTGACGGACGACGAGCAGATCCGAATTGAGATCGCACGGCTCTTGATCCACAAGCCGCAGTGGATTTTCGCGGAGCATATCCTCGACGCTCTTTCCGACGAGTACCACGATCTCGTCCGGTCGATCTTCGAGACCGAACTCGCCCAATCCGCCGTCGTCAGCATCGGCGCCCGCACGCCGTCGCATGATCTGTGCCGAAAGGTCATCCATCTCACCAGCCCGGCGGGGTGACTTTGTGCCCTATGCGTAGCGTCGTCGTCCGCGAAAGCGGACGATCCAGTAAACGCAACCGTCGGCAGCTGATCTCAATTGCACGGCATACTGGATGTCCCGCTTTCGCGGGCATGACCACGGGGTGCATCTCGTCTCACTCGCCGCCGTTGTCCTTGCCGCTGCCGGCGAGGGCGCGGAATTTGTTGTTGGTCAGGAAACGCTCCGGCCGGATGCGGCCAGCGTCGGCACGGTTGCCGCACCAATCCTTGAGCTCCTTGATCGTCCTGACGCTCGCTCTGACCGCGGAGTCGATCCAGGTCAAGCCGGTCCTGGCATCGAATGTGGCGATGTCCGAAAGTCCCTTGTCGAGGTAGCGTTGTAACCGCACGCCACGACCCCGCGTCATCTCGGGAACCTGTTCGAGCGGGAAGATCAGAAGCTTGCGGTTCTCGCCGATGGCGGCGGCCATGTCGCCCTCGACGGTGGTCACCGCGGCGGCGCGGTCGGGCGCTTTCAGGTTGAGCACCTGCTTGCCCTTGCGCGTGGTGCCGAGACATTCGTCCTCCGCAACGACGAAGCCGTTACCGCGATGGCTGGCGACCAGAAATTTGCGCTTGCCCTGATAGGCGAACACCGAGACGACCTCGGCTTCCTGCTCGAGATCGATGAACAGGCGGATCGGCTCGCCGTGCCCGCGCCCGCCCGGAAGTTTCGCGGCGTCGATCGTGTAGAAGCGACCGTTACTGCCAAACGCGAGAAGCTTTGCGGTCGTCTCGGTCGCGAATGCGAACTTAAGCGCGTCGTCGGTCTTGAAGGCGACGTTGCCGAATTCGTTAACGTGGCCGCGCAGCGCGCGGATCCAGCCTTTCTCCGAAACCACGACGGTGATCGGCTCGCGCACGACCATCGCCTCCTCGATCGCCGCCTCATCGTGC
>JBAUHH010000514.1:0-2104 GCA_049680165.1 Pseudolabrys sp. | reverse complement strand
GCGCAAGAACAGACGACGGAGAAGAACGAAACTTCTGCCGCGGATCTTGCAACATCTTCCGGCGAGCAAGTGGAGAAGAAGGACATCTCGGCACCTTCTGACGCGATGATCGAGGTCTGGCGTCCGGGCGGCCGCTCGGACAATCGCCCGGCGCGCCGTCACCATCGTCCGCGCCGTCAGCCGCAGGCTGCGCAGCCCGCGCAAGCAGACGCATCGGCGCCGGCAAGCGGCGAGCAAGCGGCGAGCACGTCTGAGGTTGCCGCGAGCAAGCCCGAGCAAGCCACCGATCAGCCAGCAGGCCAGGGGCGTCCGGAGCGCGACCGGCAGGCGCGTCAGGAGCGTCACGACCGCCAGCAGCGCCGCGATCGCCAGCAGCAGCATACGGATCGGAAATCCGAGCAAAATCGCGAAGATAGGCCGCGCCGTGGCCGCCGCGACCGCGGGCCCGACGTCGACCGTGCCGAGCGCGAGCAGTACTACGCCAAGCCGCACGGCAGCCGTCAGGATCGCCGCGACAAGGCGCCCGATCCCAATTCGCCGTTCGCGAAATTAGCTGCGCTGAAACAGCAGCTTGAGGCCAATACCAAGGAACGGCCGTAACCCGCGCATGATCCCGAAAAGTGGATACCGGTTTTCGGATAAGATCATGCGCGCAAAGCAATAACTTGGACCGCCAGCGCATCGATAAATGGCTCTGGCATGCCCGCCTGGTGCGCACCCGTAGCGCTGCGGCGGCGCTGGTGGCGGCCGGCCACGTCCGCCTCGACGGCGAGCGCGTTACCGCGCCAGGACATGCCGTAAAGGCCGGCACGGTGATCACGCTTGCGCTCGACCGCTCCGTTAAAGTCCTGAAGGTCGAGGGTTTTTGCCAGCGGCGCGGCGGGACGTCGCAGGCCCGCGCGCTTTACCGGGATCTGCAAGCCGATTCCCGCCGTTAGCGAAGGCGGGCTCTGCGGCGAAACACGTAATATTTCTGCGAAATTGCCTGCGAAGGAGCCTTTGGAGCGGCATTTGCTCTGCTTGCGGCCTATATATCGTTGCGCTAGGCAGCGCTCTCGCCTTGCGTCCCGGAGACCTGGATGACCTACGTCGTCGTCGAAAACTGCATCAAATGCAAATACATGGACTGCGTGGAAGTGTGTCCGGTGGACTGCTTCTACGAAGGCGACAACATGCTGGTCATCCATCCGGACGAATGCATCGATTGCGGGGTGTGCGAGCCGGAATGCCCGGCCGAGGCGATCAAGCCGGACACCGAATCGGGGCTGGAGAAGTGGCTGGAAGTTAACGCCGAATACGCCAAGAGCTGGCCGAACATCACTGTGAAACGGGATGCGCCGCCGGACGCCAAGGACTGGGACGGCGTACCCGATAAATTCAAGAAATTCTTTTCTCCGCAGGGCGGTTCGGGCGATTAAACGCGCCTTAAATCTTTGCCCCGGTGGGAACCCAGGCAGCATTAACCGCGTCATTAATTTAGCGCATTCATGACCCTGATTTTGCCGTTTTGCAGTGCCATAAGGCTTTGATTCCAGCCAAAAATGTGTTATATATGTGAAATCAGATGAACACCGTTGGCGGACCGCTCCCCTTGGGGAGCCTTATTTTTCGCGGCGGTTCCCGGCGGTCTGAAGAGGGCGTGTAACCCACGCGTAAGCAGTGGCAGACAAATCGCGTCAGAAACAAAAGAAAGGCTCCTCAGGCGTAGGCCGGGGAACCAAAAAGTCCGCCGTCGTCCGGCGGACGTCGCCTGCCTCGCGTGGCAATGCTCGCCGCGGGGCTCCCGTAGCCAAAGGTGCCGGCCGCAAGGCCGGTGAAGGAGCACTGCCCGGAATGACCAGCAATAAAAAGACGACGCAACGTCAAGGCTTCAAGACCAACGAATTCATCGTCTACCCCGCGCACGGGGTCGGGCAGATTATGGCTATCGAGGAGCAGGAAGTCGCCGGCGCCAAGCTCGAGCTGTTCGTCATCAATTTCGTCAAGGACAAGATGACGCTGCGCGTGCCGACCGCCAAGATCGTATCCGTCGGCATGCGCAAGCTGGCCGAGGCACCGATGGTCAAGCGCGCCCTCGACACGCTCAAGGGCCGCGCGCGCATCA
>JBAUHH010000513.1:0-9925 GCA_049680165.1 Pseudolabrys sp. | reverse complement strand
AGCGGATCGCATCTGGGCGGAGCGACCGCGGTTACCTTCGGCGGCGCTGCCGCGACCAATGTCGTCGTCGTCGATGACAACACCATCACCGCCACGACGCCGGCGCACGCTCTCGGTGCGGTCGACGTTGTCGTCACCACGGACCACGGCAACGACACTGGAACCGGCGCCTTCACGTATTATGCGGCGCTGTCGATCAGCAGCGTAACGCCGAATGCCGGGCCGCTCGGCGGCACAGGTGTCGACATTCTCGGCTCCGGATTCTCCGGCACAACAAGCGTGAAGTTCGACACGGTGAACGCCACGACATTCAACATCGTCAGCGACGGTCATCTGACCGCGACGGCACCGGCGCACGCCGCAGGTGCGGTGGATGTTGTTGTCACCTCTGTCGGCGGCACCGAGACGCTAGTCGGCGGCTTCACCTATTTCGGAGCGCCCACCATAATCGCCATCAATCCGAATACCGGTCCGGCAAGCGGCGGCACACTCGTTTCGATTGTCGGCGCCAATTTGAACGGGCTCACCGGCGTGAGCTTCGGCGCGACGGCGGCGTCATCGTTCTCGGCTTCGAGCAGCACCAGCGCAACCGCGACGGCGCCATCGCACACGGCGGGTGCCGTCCATGTGACGGTAACGACCCCCGGCGGTAGCAACGTGGCCACCGCAGGCGGTCTCTTCACCTACACGCCGACGCCGGTTCTCACTACGCTCGCGCAGTTTAAAGGCGGCGCGCACGACGGCGGCAAACCGTTCGGCGCCCTGATCGCCGACAAGAACGGCGCGCTCTATGGCACCACCTCGCTGGGCGGCACTCACAACAAGGGCACGGTGTTCAAGCTGACGCCGCCGGCAAAAGGCAAGACGGCGTGGAGCAAAACTATCCTGCACAGTTTCGGCAGCACGGACGGCGCCGGACCCAATGCCGGCGTGGCGATGGACCACAGCGGCAATCTCTACGGCACCACCCCCGCAGGCGGCGGCAACGACAAAGGCGTCGTGTTCAAACTGACAGCGCCGAATTTCGCCTTCAGCGTCCTCCAGTCCTTCAAGGGTGACAAAACCGACGGTGCGACGCCTTATGCGGGCATTGCAATCGATGCCCACAACAATCTCTTCGGCGCCACCTCAGTCGGGGGCAACAGCGGCAATGGCACGCTATTCAAGGTTGCCGGAGCGGCTTTCTCAGTCGTGCACCACTTCTCCGGCGGCGCCGACGGCAAAAATCCGATGGGCACGCTCGTGCTCGACAAGAGCGGCAATCTCTATGGCCTGAGCGAGCTTGGCGGCACGCATAATGACGGTGTGTTGTTCAAGCTCGGTTCGAACGGAAAGGTTCTTCCGCTTCATACGTTCGGCACGGGTGCCGATGGGGTCGCTCCGCAAGGCAGCGTCTATATCGACAGAAACAATTCGATCTACGGCACCACGTTGGGCCATGGTCCTTCTTTCGGTACGGTGTTCAAGGTTACGCCACCCAGCAAGAGCGACGCAGTGCTCTACAATTTCACCGGGGCCAGCGGCGCCGACCCTGCCGCCGGACTTGTCGCCGACGCACGCACTGTTTTCTACGGCACCACCGCCGATGGCGGCACCGCCAACCGCGGCACGGTGTTCAGGCTGCTGCCGCCCGCGAACGGACAGAGCGCCTGGACCGAAAGCGTGATGTATTCGTTCAAGGGCGGCCGCAATGATGGCGCCAATCCGTACGCGAGCGTACTGCTCGGCAAGAACAACGTACTCTACGGCACGGCGTCGACCGGCGGTGGTGGCCCCTGTCCCGGCGGCTGCGGCATGGTGTTCATGCTGAGCTATTGAGGGATGTAGCCATGAACGCATTTCGTAATCTGATCTGCGGTGCCGCCATTTCAGCTTGCTGTGGCTTGACAGGCGCCAGCGATGCGCTAGCGCAGGCCTATCCCGACCATCCGATCCGGATCATCGTGCCTTATGCAGCCGGCGGTTCGACCGACGTGGCGGCGCGTGTCGTCGCTGCAAATCTCTCACGGACATTGGGCCAGCGGGTCTACGTCGAGAACAAGTCGGGCGCCAATGGCGAAGTCGGCGCGGAGTTCGCGGCCAAGAGCGCGCCGGATGGCTACACGATTCTTTTAGCGTCAGATTCTTTGTTGAGTAATCCATACACGCTCAAAACGAACAAAGACGTCCTAAAGGACATGGTGCCGGTCATCGAGCTGTCGCGTCAGCCGATTGTGCTGGTGGTAAATCCCTCGCTTGGCGTCAATTCGCTTGCTGAATTGATCGCGCTCGCGAAACAGAAGCCGGGGCTGCGCTATGCGACCGGCAGCGGAATCGGTTCGCCGCAGCACATCGTGGTCCAGTGGTTCGCGCGGCTCGCCGGCGTCAAACTTCAACAAGTGCCCTATCGCGGCGGCGGGCAGGCAATCAACGATCTCATAGCCGGCCATGTAACGATCGGCTCGCTCGGCGCGACGCCCGTCATCCCGCATCACAAGGCCGGCACCCTCCGTATACTGGCGCAGACTACGGAAACCCGTTCGCCGAGCTTGCCCGAAGTGCCGACTTACCAGGAAGCCGGCATCAAAGGTTTGGTTCTCGACCAGTGGATCGGCGTGTTCGTGCCAACGGGCACGCCTGCGGCAATCATCGAGCGCCTCAACACCGAGATCGGTCGCGCGCTCGCCGATCCTTCGGTCAGTCAGCTTTTGCTGCAACAGGCGCAGCAGCCGGTTGGCGGCAGCGCGACGCAATTCTCACACCTCATTTACAAGGACGCCGCGATGTATGAGCGATTGGCAAAGGAGCTAAGCGCAGACGGACATTAGCGGGCCGATTGTATCGCGCGGCGATGTGAATGGCCGGCTAATCCCAGGCGGTGCTAGGCTGTCTTGGCCGACCAAGCGCGCCTGCGACCGGGCGCGGCGAACTGTCTTCTGAATCAAAATCAGGAATTAGTGGCGCGCCCGAACGGATTCGAACCGCTGACCCCCAGATTCGTAGTCTGGTGCTCTATCCAGCTGAGCTACGGGCGCCGATGCCGCCGCCGAATTCGGGCCACGGAACCGGGCATTAGCTAACGTTTCGGCCCGCGCATGGCAAGGCGGACCTGTGTGCCCTGCCCGGCCGATGGAACGGCGCTTGTGGGAACCGGCAGCCGGGTTTGACGCGCGAGGACCCGCAGCAGGCCGGGCCCGACAATCGCCGTGCGCATCAGCGCGGCCCGCCCCAATCCGCTCGCCGCCAGCCGCGATACCAGGCTGGCGACGCGGATCGGCGTCGCCGTCAGCCGGCGCGCCGCTGCGAGGTAGGCCTGCGGCGAGCGTCCCTGCCGGATGTGCTCGACCGCGAGCGCGGCGGACGTCAGCGCGATCGCCAGCCCGTCGCCGGTGAACGGCGGAATATGCGCAAGCCGGTCGCCGATGCGGAAAGCCTGCTCCTCCTCCGCGTGCAGATGGCCGCCGGACGGGCACACCACCGCCAGCGGCTTTTCCCACAACGGCTCGGCGCCGCGCAGACGCTCCGCAAGGGCGGGAAGCGCGGACGACAGATGATTGTGCAGCGATTGCCAGCCGGGGCCGATCCCGGCGACTACCGCGCGCGGCAGCAGCAATGCCAGATTGGCGATGCCATCCTCGACCAGTTCGAGTCCGGCGTAGGTTGAGTTAAACAGCGAGAGCTCGACCGTTCCAGTGAGCGCGCGCAACGTGTCCGCGTTCGGGCGGAAATGCATCTTCAGGCCGACCAGCGAACTGTCGCGCTCATCCTCGATGCCGCGCAGGCCCCATTTGCCGGTCGCCAGCATCAGATTGCGGCATTCGATCGTTTCGTCGTTGTCGCAGCGCAGGGTCCAGCCTTTGTTGCCCGGCAGCGCGCTGCGCACCGAAACGCCACGCTTTGCAACGGCGCCACGATCGCGCGCGCGTTGCATCAGCGCGTCGTCGAGCCGGTAGCGCGACAGCGACAGCCCCCGGAACGGCAAGGCGGCCGTCACGCTGCGCGCGCCCGAGAAGATCGACACGCGATCGACCGCGACCGCGCCGAGTTTCACCGGATCGATTCCGAACCGGCTCAATTGCGCCTGTGTTTCGACGCTCAGGAATTCGCCGCACACTTTATGATGCGGCGCGTCGGAACGCTCGATCAGCACGACGTCGCGGCCGAGCGCGGCAAGCCCGCAGGCCGCCGCCGCGCCAGCCGGGCCGCCGCCGACGATTGCTGTCTCGACGCGTGTCATCGCAGCCGCCCGATTGCGAAGCGGAACATGAACCAGCGCAGGCTCACCGCGTCCCGCGGGATGCCGGCCTGCACGATCAGCCTCTCCCATTCGGCGCGGGTGAGCGAGCGCGCGACCGAAATGCGTCCGTCATGAACGACGACGGGATGCAGTCGCAGCAGCACGCCGGCAAGCGCGATGAAATAGAACGGCACTACGCTGCGCTGGAGATCGTAGATCACCCAGCCGCGCCGCGCGGTCTCCTCCATCCAGCGCAGGAAGCGCACGATCATCTCGTCCGCGAGATGATGGGTGACGAGACTGGTTGCAACGAAATCGACCGGATAGCCCGGCTTGAATTCGAAAATATCGACGGCCTGATACTGGATGTCGTCGGCCGCAGCGGTGGCGCCGCGCGCGATCTCGATCACCTGCGGGCTCAAGTCGATGCCGACGAGCTTCACGGGCCGGCCGCGCTTGCGCGCCCAGCCCCGCACGGCGCGCAGCAGATCGCCGTAGCCGCAGCCGATGTCGACAAATGTCAGCGGCTGATCGGCCGGCACACTCTTCACCGCGCGATCGAGCCATTGCAGCACCGGCCGATGACCCATCATCGCGCCGTTGAAGCGCGCGAGGTCGCGCAGGATTTTCGCCAGCTCGGCAGTCTCGACGCGTCCGTCGAGAATCTCCGTCTGCGCGCTGCGGCGCGCGCGGTCGAAAACCGGCAATGGCTGGTGGGCGGTCAAATCCATATTGCGCGCCCGATTATGCGCAGAAGCCGTCATGCCGCGGTGCGAAACAGCATCGTTTCGGCGACCAGGCCCGGCCCGAACGACATGGCGCAGCCGGTCGCGCCGCGAACGCCGGAATTGATCAGCGTCTCCAGCACGAACATCACCGTCGCCGACGACATGTTACCGTAGCGGCGCAGCACGTCGCGCGAAGCCGCGAGCGCGGGCGGGGCGAGATCGAAGGCGCGCTCGACCGCGTCCAGCACGGTGCGGCCGCCGGGATGCACCGCCCACATGTCGATCGCCTCGATCGGCTTGCCATCGAGAATTTCATCCGAGCGCGCGTGCAGCGCATCGAAGATCGCACCCGGCACACCACCGGACAGCACCATGTCGAACCCGAATTCGCGGATATTCCAGGTGATCAATTCGCGCGTGTCGGGCACCAGCACCGCGCGGAAGCTGTCGAGCGCGGTCCCGACCGGGTCACCGCTGACGAGGCACGCCGCACAACCGTCGCCGAACAGCAGGAAGGAAAGCACCTGCTCGATGTCGGTCGTTTCCTTCAGGTGCAGCGTGCAAAGCTCGAGATTGAGGATGAGCACGCGCGCATCGGGCTCGGAGCGGACGATGTGGCGCGCGAGCTTCAGCGCATTGATCGCCGCGTAGCAACCCATGAAGCCGATCATGGTGCGCTCGACCGTGCTGGGCAGCTTGCAGCGATCGACGACTTCGAGATCGATGCCCGGCGCGGAAAGCCCGGTGCAGCAGGTGATCAGCAGATGCGTGACACGGGCGCGCTCGTTGTCGCCCAGCAGCTTGTTGACCGCGATCTCCGCGAGACCGGGCGCGTGCCGCTCGAAGCGCCGCATGCGTGCCGCGGTGTCGGGAAAATCGCCGCGCGTGTAGAAGGCGCCGGCTTCCACGTCGTCGGAGAGTTCGTCGGGCGCGAGGCACGAATAGCGATGCTCGATGCCGGATTTGTCCGCCATGCGGCGGAACAACAGCGAATTGCGCCGGTCGCCCTGGAACAGCGACTGCGCGAAGTTGCGGAACGCCGTATGCACGTCATAGGGCGGCACCGTTGTCACGACACGGTTGATATAGGCGGTGGTCAAATCGAACCGATCCCGGCTTTCGCCGCGCAGAGCCGTGCGCCGTCACCGCACGGAAAGTCGCCCGTATGTAAAGAACACCGCGCCGCGCCGAACTTTCGATTCAAAGCGTAACGGCCGGTTCACTTCGGCGTGACTGCTTGTTACGCAACCCAATGGAACGATTGACGAATTATCTTTTTTGGCCCGCGGTAAGAAATATTCCGCTCAGGCGCTCTCGCGCTCGCCGCGGCGCGCGTTGAGCTCGACCGCACGGTCCGGAATGGTGATGCGGAAGGTGGCGCCGATGGTTCCCTCGACCAGGCTGATCTCGCCGCCGTGCGCGCGGACAAGTTCGGCAGCGATCGCAAGACCGAGGCCCGATCCGCCAGGACGCGTGGAACCCTGAAACGCTTCGAACAGATGCGCGCGCGCCTTCTCGGAAACGCCCGGACCGGTGTCTGAAATTTCGATCACCGCCACCGCGCCCTCGCGCCGTCCGGTGATGCGGATCTGGTCGCGCGCCGGATCGCCGACGCCGCGTGCGGCCAGCGCCTGCATGGCGTTGCGCGCCACATTGACGAGCGTGCGGAACAGCTGATCGTGATCGGCGTCGACCGTGAGGCCGCGCTCGACCGCGACGATCCAGCGGATCGGCACGTCGAGCCCGAGGCCGAGCGCCTCGTAGACTTCCTCGAGCAGCGGCTCGAGCGGAATCGGTTTGCGGTCCGGGGCCGATTCCTGCGCGGCGCCGTAAGACAATGTCGACTGGCAAAATGCGATGGCGCGTTCCAGCGTACGCATTAGCTTGGGCGCGAACCGCTGCACCTTTGGATCGGGCAGGCTCGACAGTTGATCGGAAAACAGTTGCGCCGAGGCCAAGAGGTTGCGCAGGTCGTGGTTGATCTTTGACACGGCGAGGCCAAGTGCGGCGAGCCTGTTCTTCTGATGCAGCATGGAAGCGAGATCGCTTTGCATCGCCGCGAGCTCGCTTTCGGCGGTGCCGATTTCGTCGCGGCGGCCGGACACCGCGATGATGCGCGCGGGATTTTCCGGGTCGGCTCGGAAGCTGGTCATGTTGTCGGTGATCGCGCGCATCGGGCGCACCAGCAGGTAGTTGAGCGCGAAGAACACCAGCATCGCGGTGATGCCCGAGATTACCAGCGACAGCAGCATGATGTTGACCGAAAATTTCAACATCGCGTTGCGCAGCGGCGTTTCATTGAGAATGATTTCGAGGAAATCGCCGCCCATCGGCGCCGGCCCCACCACGCGCATAACGTCGTTCGGCGCGGCAAAAAACAAGGTGTCGAAGGCGGCGGTGATCGAGCGATACCAGGTCAGCGAGCGCATATCGATGTTGACATCGATCGAGGCCGGCAAGTCGGAGGCCGCGAGCAGACGCCGTTGCGTGCCCATCTTCATCGCCACGCCGCGCGCGCCGATGCTGCCGAGAATTTGCTTGGCGAGACTCTCCGGCACCATACCGCTCGGCGCCGCATCGAGCACCAGCGCCGCCGTGTGTGCGGCGGCGAGACGATCGTTGAGCCAGTTGAGGCGGAAGTTCGCGATCGAAGGAACGTAAATCAGAATTTCCGCCACCATCACGAACACGATGGTGAGCAGCAGCAGCTTGCCGGAAAGGCCGAAGCCCGGCGCGCGCCCGGAAACGGGCGATGCCATTGCATCGTCGTTCGTCGTCACGTCGGCCTCATGATTTTTTTGTCAGCCAAACAGCCGCAGCCACGCCATGATGCGCCGCACCCAAGTACTCGTCAAACTTGGCGTAAAGAAGTCGATTGCGGCACGCTTGCCGATTTCCGACAGCGTCGGATAAGGCACGACGATTCCGGTAAAGGCGCGAATATTCAGCTTTTGGCTGATGGCGAGCGTCCACGCCGTGATCAATTCGCCGGCCTGCGCGCCAACGATGGTGGCGCCTAAAATCCTGCCTTTTCTGTTGGTTATGACCTTGACGTGACCACGTGTTTCGCGCTCGGCGCGCGCGCGGTCGTTGTCATGATAAGGCCAGCGCAGCGCGCGAATCTTGATGCCGCGCGCGCGCGCCTGCGCTTCGGTCAGACCAGTCTGTGCCAGTTCGGGGTCGGTGTAGGTCACCCACGGAATCGCGGCGTTATTGGCCTTTGCCGACAATCGGAACAGCGCGCTACGGATCACCAGACCAGCGTGATAGTTACCGGCATGCGTAAATTGCAATTGACCTATGACGTCGCCGATGGCGTAGACGCGACGATTGCTGGTCTTGAGCGCCTTGTTGACCTTGATGCCTGATGAATCGCGCGCGATGCCGCCTGCGTCGAGAGCGAGACTGTCGAGCGTCGCTTTGCGACCGGTAGCGACAAGAAGATGCGTGCCTTCGATAATCTCCTCGGCGTCGCCGGTCGCCACGCTAACCTGCAAGTCACCTTGCGCGCCGCTGACGCCGATCACCTTCACGCCGGCGCGGATGTCGACGCCCTCGCGCATCAACTGATCGATCACGACCGCGGCACATTCCGGATCGTCCTTTGCAAGCGGCTGCGCCGCTTCGAGAACGGTGACGTTGCTGCCAAGCCGGCGATAGCCTTGCGCCAATTCCAGACCGATCGGCCCCGCGCCGATGACGATGAGATGTTTCGGAAGCTCGGTAAGCTCGAAAATCGTTTCGTTCGTGAGATACGGCGTCTTGTCGAGGCCCGGAATCGGCGGCACCGCGGGCGACGATCCGGTCGCGATCACGAAGCGCCGCGCCTGAACGGTGAAATCGTCGCCGACGGCCACCGTGTTGCGGTCGGTGAAATGAGCGCGGCCCTTAATGACGCGCACGCCAAGGCCGGTGAAACGCTCGATCGAATCGTTCGGCGCTATTCCGGCGATGACGCCCTGCACGTGCTCGTGCACTTTTTTAAAATCGACGCTGACATTTTGCGCCGACACGCCGAACTGCGCGCTGTCACGCATCAGCGCCGCGCGCCTGGCGGAGGCCAGCAATGCCTTCGACGGCACGCAGCCGGTGTTGAGACAGTCGCCGCCCATCTTGCCTTTTTCGATCAGCACGACCGGCGCACCGAACGCGGCGGCGACGGCGGCGACCGACAGCCCGGCGGCGCCGGCGCCGATGACGCATATATCCGGTGTCAGCCTCTCCACCATGCTCCTACTCTATCGTGAAATTCATTCCGCCGCCTGCCGGCGTGCGCGCCATCGTCGCACGATGACCGGCACCAGCGCGAGCAGTCCGAGCGCGACCAGCGCGCCGAGCAATCGCGGCGTCAACACGTCGTGGACATCGAACGCTAAACGGCAATCGGCGCGGCCGCCGGCAATGCAGGCTTGATAGGCGGCCTCTTGTGCATCGATGACGCTGCCGAGGCCGGTACCGGCGAAGGCATAGACGACCGCCGCCGGGATGATGCCGATGGCGGTCGCGGCGACGAACGGCACAAGCCGGACGCCCGCAAGCGCGGGCACGATATTGACGACAAAAAATGGAAACGCCGGCACCAGCCGCAAGAACAAAAGATAACTGAAGGCGTCGGCGCGAAACCCTTGCGCGAGCTGATTGACGCGCGGCCCCGCCCTTCTCAGCAGCGGCTCGCCCAGCGCCGAGCGCGCGATCAAAAAGATGACGGTCGCCCCGATGGTGGCGCCAACCACCGCGGCTGCCGCGCCGACCGGGAGCCCGAACAGAAATCCGCCGGTGACCGTGAGGAATGTGGCGCCCGGCACCGACAGCGCGACCGCGGCGATATAGACCACGATGAAGGCAGCCACCGCAGCCACCCAATGCGCGCTCACGAACGCGCCGATCACGGGATAATGCCTGACCAGCCCCTCCAACGTGATCGTGTGCTGGTCCACCGCCACATAGATAATGGCGGCCGCGAACACGATCGCGACCAGCG
>JBAUHH010000512.1:0-9395 GCA_049680165.1 Pseudolabrys sp. | reverse complement strand
TGCCGCTCGGCGTCGACATGCTCTATCGCACGCGCGGCAAATATCCATGGCTGGAGATGCAGACGATCTATCCGTTCTCGGAAGACGGCATCGGCCGCGCCGTGGCGGATGCGATGGCGATGAAGACCGTGAAGTCGACCATCGTGCCGTGGCCGGAGCTGGTGCAGTAAACAAGTCGCCCTACGTCATCGGGCACCAACGCCGTTCTTGATGTGGGGAGCCTTCTTCAGCGCGTACTGCGCGCCACCGCATAATTCACGACATTCATCTTTCGTATCTCGTCCGATGATGGATGCGCGCAAAATCCCGAGCGGAATACCGTTGCGGAAATGAATTTTGTCACGCGAGGACTTTGCCGCGTTTCATCTTGTTTGCACATCGCACTATCCCTCCCTTCACGGGCGCGCCAATCAGCGCGCCCGTTCCAGCAACAAAAGGAACAATGCAATGCCCAAGTTTGTCATCGAACGTGAAATTGCCGGCGCCGGAAAACTGTCGAAGCAGGACCTCCAGGGGATTTCGCAAAAATCCTGCGGCGTGCTGCGCGACATGGGTCCAAAAATTCAGTGGGTCCACAGCTACGTGACCGACGACAAGGTATATTGCGTCTACAACGCGCCCGATGAAGCGTCGGTGCGCGAGCACGCGCAGAAAGGCGGTTTTCCCGCCAACGTGATCTCACGCGTGCGCACGATCATCGATCCGACCACGGCCGAGGTGGCGTAAGGCGGGCGCCGCGCCGCCTTTGCGGGTGGCGCGGCGCCTCGCTTCCGTCGGCGCGACGGCCGAGCCCCGTCACTTGAAGAAAAACACCGCCGTCAAAGCTGTGCCGACCGCGACGACGATACCACGCACGACCGGCTCCGGCACGCGGCGCGCCGCCATGACGCCGAGATAACCGCCGGCGATGCCGGCGGCGGTGACGATCACCGCCTCGCGCCAGAACACCAGCCCGTTGGCAATGAACAGCACCACCGCAACCGCCTGCGCGATGGTGGCGACGATGTTCTTGAGCGCGTTGGCGGTGTGAAATTCGGTGACGCCGATGATCGACAGCGTCGCCAGCAACATGATGCCCATGCCGGCGCCGAAAAACCCGCCGTAGATGCCGACCAATCCCATCAACCCGAAAGCGACTGCGCGCATGGCGGTGCTGTGACGGCCTTCAAGGCCGGCGCTCAGCGCGCGAATGCGGGCGCCGAACGCAAAGGTCAGCGTCGCGATCCCGATCAGCCACGGCACCAGCGGGCGGAAGCCTTCGTCGCCGATGCGAATGAGCAAGTATCCGCCGGCGGCGCCGCCGAACAGCCCGAGCAGTGCGAACGGCACCGCACGCCGCCAGTTCTTTCGCGTCTCCCTAGCGTAAGCGATTGTCGAGGCGAGGCTGCCGGGCACCAGCGCGACCGCGCTGGTCGCATTGGCGTTGAGCGTCGGCATGCCGAAGCCGACCATCGCAGCAAAGGTGAAGAACGTGCCGCCGCCGGCGACGGCGTTGACCAGTCCGGCGGCGAAGCCGGTCGCGGCAAGCAGCGTGATTTCGAGGAGGGACACGGAGGATAAAACTATCTGCGCAACGCTAGGTCGCGTCTTCCATCGGCACCATCGCTGCGTCTTTCGAATTGCGCAGCGTGAGCGAGGTCTTGACGTTGCGCACGTGCGGCGCGGCGGTGAGCTTCTCGACGAAGGCCTGGAAAGTTTTCAGATCGGGCGCCACGCATTTCAAGACGAAGTCGATCTCGCCCGACAGCATCCAGCACTCGCGCACCAGCGGCTGCGCGCGCACGAAATTCTCGAACGCCGTGAGATCGGCCTCGGCCTGGCTCGACAGATGCACCATGGCGAACACGGCTACCTCGTAGCCGAGCTTCTTTTCGTCGAGCAGCGCGCGGTAACCCTTGATGTAGCCGGCCTCCTCCAGCGCCCGCACGCGGCGCAGGCACGGCGGCGCCGAGATACCGACGCGGCTTGCAAGCTCCACATTGGTGATGCGGCCGTCGTCCTGGAGCTCCTTGAGGATCTTCCGGTCGATGGTGTCGAGGCGGGCGGGCAATGGTCACTCCAGGCGGTGGTAATCCCGGCGGGCAGCATCAATACCGCGAAAGGAAGTTTCGCGAAACATTATTGCGCGAAGAGCGTTTTGCCGCATTTCCGGGTGTGACTTACGGGGGTTGCATATCTTGCATAGCTGCCGGAAAGCCATAGATTGTGGACGCATAACAAGCCAAAGCCCGCCGGCCAGCAGCGGGATTGCGGCCGTAAAGATCCACCCGCCGGGGGGCGAGTAATGGCCAAAACCACCCACGCCAAGGTCGTCATCATCGGGTCCGGCCCCGCCGGTTACACGGCGGCGATCTATGCGGCGCGCGCAATGCTCGAGCCGGTCCTGATCCAGGGCATCCAGCCCGGCGGCCAGCTCACCATCACGACCGACGTCGAGAACTATCCCGGCTTCGCGGACGTCATCCAGGGCCCCTGGCTGATGGAGCAGATGCTCAAGCAGGCCGAACACGTCGGCACGCGCATCGTCTACGATCATGTCAGCAAGGCCGACCTGTCGCAGCGCCCGTTCCGGCTCGAATGCGACAGCGGCGACGTCTTTCTTGCCGACGCGCTAATCATCGCGACCGGCGCGCAGGCGCGCTGGCTCGATCTGCCGTCCGAGCAGAAATTCAAAGGCTACGGCGTGTCGGCTTGCGCGACGTGTGACGGCTTCTTCTACAAAAACAAGGAAGTGGTGGTCATCGGCGGCGGCAACACCGCGGTGGAAGAAGCGCTGTTCCTCACCAATTTCGCCTCCAAGGTCACGGTCGTGCACCGGCGCGATTCATTCCGCGCGGAAAAGATCTTGCAGGACCGGCTGTTCAAGCACCCGAAGATCGAGGTGATCTGGGACACCGTGCTCGACGACGTGATGGGCGCCGAGAACCCGCTCAAGGTGAACCGCGTCAAGCTCAAGAACATCAAGACCGGCTCGGTCACCGAAAAGACCGTCGACGGCGTGTTCATCGCCATCGGGCATACGCCCTCCTCCGAACTTTTCATCGGCCAGCTCGACATGAAATCGTCCGGCTACATCGTCACTTCAAGCTCGACCGCGACCTCGGTGCCCGGCGTCTTCGCCGCCGGCGACGTCACCGACGACATTTACCGGCAAGCGGTGACCGCCGCGGGACAAGGCTGCGTGGCGGCGCTCGAAGTGCAAAAATTCCTGCACGCGCAAGAACATCAGCGCGCGGCGGCGGAGTAGCGCATGGCGGCAACCAACGGCACGATGGACTGGGACAAGCTGAAAGTGTTCCACGCAGCGGCCGAGGCTGGCAGCTTCACGCACGCCGGCGAGCGGCTCGGGCTGTCGCAGTCGGCCGTTTCACGCCAGGTTTCGGCGCTCGAATCCGAATTGTCGGTATCGCTCTTCCATCGCCATGCGCGCGGGCTGATTTTGACCGAGCAAGGCGACATGCTCTATCGCACCGCGCACGAAGTATTCATGAAGCTGGAAGCGGCGCGCACCAAGCTCACCGACAGCCGCGAGCGGCCGAACGGAGAGCTGAAAGTTTCAACTACACCTGGTATCGGCATCCATTGGCTCACGCCGCGGCTCGGCGAATTCCTCGATCTCTATCCCGACATTCACATCACGCTGCTGACCTCCGATGAGGAGCTCGATCTCGCGATGCGCGAGGCCGACGTTGCCATCCGCCTGCGCCAGCCAACGCAGCCGGACCTTATCCAGCGCAAGCTATTCTCCGTGCATTTCCACGCCTATGCCTCACCGGACTACCTCAAGCGCTTCGGCACGCCGCGCACGCATGAGCAGATCGACGAGCATCGCGTCATCATGCTCGGCGGGCATGTGCCGGTGCATTTCTCCAACCGGCGGCGGCTTCTAGAAATCGGCCGCGAGGGCAAGGCGCCGCGCGAGCCGCATCTCACCATCAACAACGTGCTCGGCGTGCTGCGAGCGTGCCAGCGCGGGCTCGGCATCGCTATGCTGCCGGATTACCTCGTCGAGGAAAACGGCGGGCTGGTACAGTTGTTCGGCGACAGCGACACGATCGCGCTCGATGCCTTCTTCGTTTATCCGGAAGAGCTCAAGGCGGTCGCGCGCATTCAGGTATTCCGCGACTTCCTCGTCGCGAACGCGCAGCGCTGGAATTTCTGAATTTCACCGGCGCGCAAACGTTCTAAATTCTCGCTCGCGTGTAGACGAGTTGTGCGCAGGTTTGCGTTTGGACATGGCTGACATGCGGCCCACCGCGTTGCTCGAGCGCCTGAGTCTCCCCTAACGTCCACTCAGCTGTTGCATCGGATTGATATCCTCCCAGAGTCGCCGGTGCTCAGCGTGTTCCCCTCTGGAAGACGATTGCCGGCCCCCACGCCGGCATACTGAAGCCGGGCCCCTTAATGGGGCCCGGTTTTTTATGGGGGATACGTGCTGGCCGCGGTTCTGACAGGAGGGGCCGGCGAGACTCTGGCCTAGGCTGGCTGCCACGGGTGGAAAAGGCCCGCTCCGCCGGAGTGACCCCTTTGAAACCTCACGCAAAAGTCATCTCAAAAAGCCGCTGCGCAGTATATCCGGTGTTCCACAGACAGCCTGCAAAAAACCCTTGGTACTCAACCCTCCGTGGCTTTCACTTGTCGTGCAAAATAGCCACAGTGACAATACTTTGGGGGACAGGCCTCGCTAAATGCGTAACCTGTCAGGAACTATCGGTTAAACTCTACGCTAATACTCTATGGGACCGTTCGTCCCGTTCCAGCTTTTAGGAGAACACCTGGTGCGCAGCGTCCGATTTGACCGCCTGCTGGCGGGAACTGCACTCGGCCTGGTCCTGGCCTTTTCCGGCTACGCAGCGCACGCCCAAAGCGTCGACGCGCAGATCAATGCCGCCAGCCCGATGCCGGAGATGCCCGCACCGCCGACCGCGAAGGATTTCGGGCTGCCCGAGCCGGTGCAAACCGCTGCGCCGAAAGCGGTCGAGACCAATAGCGACAGCAAGGCGGTCGCGATACCGGCCGAAACGAAGGGGCCGGAAACCACGGCCACCGTGCCGGCCGCCACGACAACCGCCGACCACGCCGTCGCCGATCAGTTGCGCGACCTCATCACCGGCAAGCTCGACCGCACCGTCAGCCGCAAGGCCGACCGCGCCGGCATCGAGGCATTCTACAAGGCGCGCGACTACGCGCCGCTGTGGGTCACCGACAATGCCGCCAACGATCGCGCCAAGGCGGCGATCGCCTATCTGGCGCAGGTCGATACCGTCGGCCTCAACCCGAACGATTATCCGACGCCCGACTTCAAGACGGCGAGCGCGCTCGCCGACGCCGAATTGAAGCTGACCGAGGCCGTTCTCACCTATGCGCGCCATGCGCAAGCCGGGCAGATCAACTTCACGCGCGTCTCCGGCGACATCTTCTATACGCTCAACGTGCCCGATCCGGCCGACGTGCTGAAGAGGGTGGCCGACGCAACCGACGTCAAAGCGACGCTCGATGCTTTCAATCCGCAGCAACCGGAATTCAAGGCGCTTCGAGCCAAGCTCGCCGAACTGCGGACGGGCGCCACGCCGGTCGCCAAGCCGGAAGAAGAGAAGAAGGCGCCGCCGGTGCATGTCGGCGAAGGCAAGATCCTGCGCCCCGGCATGAGCGATCCGCGCGTGATTGCGCTGCGCAAGCGGCTTGACGTCGCCGGCGACAAGAACAGTCCGCTATATGACAATGCGGTGTTCGAGGCGGTGAAGGCGTTTCAGATCAGCGCCGACATCGGCTCCGACGGCATGCTTGGCCCAAACACCGTGCGCACGCTAAACGGCGAGCGGCACGAAGCGCAGCGGCCGACCGCAAATCCGATCGATACCATTCTGGTGAACATGGAGCGCTGGCGCTGGATGCCGCGCGAGCTTGGCGCGACGCATGTCGTGGTCAACATTCCCGATTACACGCTGACCCTGACGCACAACAACGAGCTCTACTGGAAGACCAAGATCGTGGTCGGCAAGCCTGGCAAGAACACGCCGCTGATCACCGCGGAGATGAAGTTCATTACGGTCAATCCGACCTGGAACGTGCCGCCGTCGATCATCGAGAAAGAGTATCTTCCTGCCTTGCAGGAAGACCCGCAGGCGCTCGATCGCATTGGGCTCAAGATCTATCAGGATGCGGACGGCACCGTGCATGTCTATCAGCCGCCCGGCGCCGCCAACGCGCTTGGCCGCATTCGCTTCAACTTCCCGAACAAGTTCTTGGTGTATCAGCACGACACGCCGGACAAATACCTGTTCGCCAAGGACAAGCGCGCTTATAGCCACGGCTGCATGCGCGTGCAGAACCCGTTCACTTATGCCGAGAAGCTGCTGTCGATCGAACTGCCGAACGAGCACTACACCGAAGCGCGCATCGAGAAGATGCTCGGCTCGAACGAGATCAATATCAACTTCCCCAAGCCAATTCCGGTGCATCTGACGTACCAGACCGCTTTCGTGGACGCCGACGGAAAGCTGCAGTTGCGCGAGGACATCTACGGCTTCGACGCCAAGATGATCGCCATGCTCAAGAACAGCAGCGAGCGCAGGGTCGCCGACATCGCGATCGAGCGCGCGCCGGACAGCTCCTCGAAGCCGGTGCGCCTGCCGGCCGGCACCTATGCCGACATCAACGGCGGCAGCCGCAGCTATGGCGGCGGTGGCCCGAACTTCTTCGACTGGCTGTTCGGCGGCCGGCAAGCCGGCCCGCAGCAAGATCCCTATCGCGGCCGCACATTCATCGGCCCGCGCGCACGCGACAACGGACGCTTCAGCGCGCGTTGAGCGACGCAAATCCCAAACACAAACGCCGGCGAGAAATCGCCGGCGTTTTGCTGTTTGAGGAATGGTACAGCTGGGTGGACTTGAACCACCGACCTCTGGTTCCACAGACCAGCGCTCTAACCAACTGAGCTACAGCTGCACGAAGACGCACGGCGCCTGGCCGAGCGAGCCGGAAACTAGGAGCCGCCCTGCATTTTGGCAAGCGCCTTGCCGTTTCGTCGTACGGGAAACGCAAGAGGTTCGGGGCCTAAACGCAAAAAGCCCGGGCACGCGGCCCGGGCTTTTCGGCAGTGCTTTAACGGTTATTACGCGGCCTTGCGGAAGGCGCTGTTGAGGCCTTCCTTGAGCGGCTCGACGGTCTCGCTCGCGGCCTTCTGCGCGCAGTCGGCGAGATCGCGCGTCTGCTGGCTGACGGCTTCGAACTGGTCACGCCAGTAGCCGGTGTAGAGCTCGACCATTTCGGAATAGGACTTCGCGGTGAGCAATTCGCCGAACAGGTCGAACGTGGCGTTGCTGTTGGTGCGCGTGTGCTCGATCACCTTGAGGCCGTAGTCGCAGGCGCCCTTCGACGCCGTCGCGTAAGTGGTCTCAAGCCGGTCGGTTGCGTCTTCGGCGACGGACTTCATCTTCTCGTAGTTGTCCTTGGCCTGCGCGATGCCTTTCTCGGCAAACTCGCGGAAGGCGGCGGGCACTTCCATTTTCGGGACTTCGAACTTGGGCAATTCGAAGCGCGGCATGTCGAACTTGGACGCTTCGTACGCGCCGGAGGCCGGCTTCTGTTTGGGCTTTTGCGTCTGCGCTTGGGTGGTGTTCGGTTCGGCCATAATACTGATCCTTGGCTTGGGGGTTTACTTCCCGTTTCTGCGGACCGTTACGCTGGACTAATAAGCCCGCACTCAATTTCCGGGGCCGCTGCCTGAAAATTCTCTCCAGCGGCACTAAACACCACATAACATCATTAATGGTGCAATGCAATATCAAATATTGCGATGCACAAAAATGCCGCAATTTCAACGCGAAAGGGGCGCGAAACGCTTCGTCAGTTCGGTGACGACTTCGGCGCCATCCTAGTCGCGCGCTGGCTGAGTTCCTTGGCTTGGTCGCTCAGCGCCGCCATCTGGCTCTTCACATAATCGCTGTGCAGCACCAGCACTTCCTCGGAATTTTTCGCGCGCAGAAGTTTCTGCGCAAAATCGAACGAGGACGCGATGTTCCGTTCGGTGAACTGGATGGCGAGTTCCCCGACCTCTTTTGCACCGGTGCGAGCGGCGTTGGCGTTGTTCTCCGCGGCGCTGACCGCATGCTGGGCGGCGGCGACAAAGCCGTCGAACGCCTGTTTCGCCTGCTCGACACTTTTCTCGGCAAAGGCACGCATTTCGGGCGGGATCTCGAAGTTCGGACTTCCGTTGCTGGGCATCGTGGCCTCCTCTTTTGAGGTCAACACGGAGCCCCCCGCGACGTTTCGGCCTTAACCATATTTATGTCGGTTCCCCCTACCGGCCGGCCGGAAGAGCCTGTCCTGCCGAAATTAACGCTATCGACGCTTCACCCCGTTGGTTAACCGCCGCGGCGTGGACGCGGGGGTTGGGCGGCCGTATTAATTATTCATTAGCCGTAATCCACCGTGCAAAAACAATGAGCGCGACCGAATTCCGCTTCGCCTATTTGAGTGATCCGCGGCTCGCGGCGCATGCCCTGAGTCCGATGCCGGCGTGGCTGTGGGGGACGGATGCGGCGCAAATTCTCTGGTCCAATCCGACGGGCGCCGCGATCTTCAGCGCGCGTTCGCCGGCGGCGCTCCGCGAAATTTCATTCGATGCCAAGCACGCGGCCGCCGCGCAGATCGCGCGCCTTGCCGGAACCTTGCCGCAGGGCGGCGCGCAACGGCTCGAGCGCCTGCGCGGTTTCGGCGCCGGTGTCGGCGCGGCGCTGACGTGCCTGTGCTCGCGCATCACGCTCGCCGACAACAGCGCCGCCGTTCTCGTCATCTCCACCGAAAGGGCCGGCCCCGATCTGCCGCTGCCCGAACGCGTGCGCCGGCTGCTTGCCGACAGCGCCACGCCGGCGGCCGCGTTCTCCGCCGACGGCGAACTGATCGAGGCGACGCCTGCTGCGGCCGAACGCTTCGGCGCGGCCCGCGACCTGATCGCGCTCGGCGCCGAAAACCTGGCGCGGGACGCAAGCCATAATGGCCATGCCGAAGGCGAGCTTGCAGGCGCATCCGCCGCGCTCGACCGTCTCGGCGCCGGTGCGACCGTGGTCCTGCTCGCGACGCTCGGCCCGGCGCGCACCCAGTCGGAGCCCATGCCGAGCGCGCCACCCATCGCGCCCGCCGCACTGGCTGACGTAACCGCTGTTGCACCAGCGCCCGTTGCGCAATCGCCCGCCATGGAAGCGTCCGCGACGCCCCCTGCCCCGGCGCAAGCGCAGGCCGCGGGCAAGCGCCGCCTTCCGTTGCGGTTCGTGTGGCAGATCGATTCCGACGATCGCTTCTCGATCACCTCCGACGAGTTCGCCGCGCTCGCGGGCCGCAGGACCGCGGACGCCATCGGCCTGCCGTGGCCGCAAATCGCTACCGCGCTCGGC
>JBAUHH010000511.1:0-7131 GCA_049680165.1 Pseudolabrys sp. | reverse complement strand
GAGCGTCAAGCGCGGACGGTTATGGTGAAAATATATGGTTAATCCGCCCTTAACCTCTGTCCGGCATGATTCCGCGCACGAGTAGCGCCGCACGCGTCTGTTGCGGCGTCAGCGAGAGGGTTCGTGGCCATGAGTTTGTCGAGGACGTTTGTATTGGCCTGCGCTGTGGCCGCGGTCTTTTCCGCCGGCGCCCGCGCGGCAGACATGCCGGAACTTCCGCCGCTCCAAATCGATAAAACCCCCGTGGTCGATGAATTCGTTTCCGGCTGGTATCTGCGCGGCGATCTCGGCTACCGCTTCCAGCGATTCCAGAAAGCTTCCACGGCAATCGGTCCCGATCCGACCAACAACAAATTCGACAACGCCGCCATCGGCGGCGTCGGCGCCGGCTACAAGGAAAAATGGCTGCGCGCCGATATCACTGCCGACTATGGTTGGCGCGGCAATTACAGCGGCACCGTGCCGGGCGGCCTCGGCTATCATTCGAAGTTTGACGCCTACACGGTGCTCGGCAACGTCTATGTCGATCTCGGCACCTGGGCCGGCATCACGCCCTATATCGGCGCGGGCGCCGGCGGCGCATACCTGACGATGTCCAGTTTCACGACCGCGCCGGTGTCGGTCCCGGCGATCCAGCCGAACTCGCGCTGGAATTTCGCCTGGGCCGTCATGGCGGGCGCGAGCTATCACCTGAATTACAACTGGCTTGTCGATGTCGGCTATCGCCACGTCGATCTGGGCAACGCCGTTGGCGGGCCGCCTGCCAACAGGCTCACGCTCAAAAATATCTCCGGCGACGAAATCCGCGTCGGCTTGCGCTACATCCTCGACTAAAGCGGCAAGTTAAGCGCCTTTTTCGCCCGCCTTGACGGCGGACGCGCACGCGCCTATTCCCGCCAGTGGGACACCCCTCCCCAACGAGGGGCGCCTATCTGGAAGGATAGACACAATGACGAATCCGAAGCCCGGCGTGCGGCCGTCTGTTCCGCACTTCTCGTCCGGCCCCTGCGCCAAGCGCCCCGGCTGGTCGCTCCAAGCCCTCACAGACGCAGTTCTCGGACGCTCGCACCGGTCGAAGATCGGCAAGGCGAAGCTCAAGCGCGCCATCGATCTCACGCGCGAGGTGCTCGAGGTTCCCTCCGACTATCGCATCGGGATCGTGCCGGCCTCAGACACCGGCGCGGTCGAGCTGGCGTTGTGGTCGCTACTTGGGCAGCGCGCCGTCACCATGCTCGCCTGGGAAAGTTTCGGCGATGGCTGGGTCAACGATGTCGAGAAACAATTGAAGCTCAAAGACGTCATCGTGCTCAAGGTGCCGTACGGCGAATTGCCCGATCTCTCCAGGGTCGACAGCGCGACCGACATCGTCTTCACCTGGAACGGCACCACGTCGGGTGTGCGCGTGCCGAACGGCGACTGGATCGCGGCCGACCGGAAGGGTTTGACGATCTGCGACGCGACCTCGGCCGCGTTCGCGCAGCCGCTCGATTTTCCCAAGCTCGATGTGGTGACGTTCTCCTGGCAGAAGGCGCTGGGCGGCGAGGGCGCGCACGGCATGCTGATTTTGTCGCCGCGCGCGGTGGAGCGGCTCGAGACCTACAAGCCGGCCTGGCCGCTGCCGAAGATTTTCCGCATCACCAAGGGCGGCAAGCTCAACGAGGATCTTTTTACCGGCGCAACGCTGAACACGCCGTCAATGCTGTGCGTCGAGGATTACCTCGACACGCTCACCTGGGCGAAGTCCGCGGGCGGTCTCAAGGCGTTGCGTGCGCGCGCGGGTTCGAATGCCAAGGCGATCGCCGATTGGGTGGCACGCACACCGTGGATCGAGCATCTGCCGAAAGACGCCACGACGCGCTCGAACACGTCGGTGTGCCTGAAGCTGGTCGACCCGGCGGTGAGCAGGCTGCCGGTCGACGCGCAGCTTGCTTTTGTGAAAAGCATGGAGGCGATGCTCGACAAAGAGGGCGTCGCCTACGACGTCGCCAATCACCGCGACGCGCCGCCATCGTTGCGCATCTGGTGCGGCTGCACGGTGGAGCGCTCCGACGTCGAGGCGCTGACGCCGTGGCTCGATTGGGCCTTCGCCGAAGCGAAGGCCGCGCTCGCGAAAGCGGCTTAGCTGTCATGCCCCGCGAAAGCGGGCATCCAGTAATCGCAAGCGCTTCGCTTCAATTTCAAACGCCTGCGATTACTGGATCGTCCGCCTTCGCGGACGATGACGCCGAACTTAACGCTCGAATGGATGACAAAAATGGCTACTCCCAAAGTTCTCATCTCCGACGCCCTGTCGCCCGCCGCCGTGCAAATCTTCAAGGACCGCGGCATCGCGGTCGATTTCCAGCCGGCGCTCGGCAAGGACAAGGAAAAGCTCGCCGAAATTATCGGCGGCTTTGACGGGCTCGCCATCCGCTCGGCGACGAAAGTGTCGCCGAAAATCCTCGAGAAGGCGAAGAACCTGAAAGTGATCGGGCGCGCCGGCATCGGGGTCGACAATGTCGACATTCCGGCGGCGACCGCGCGCGGCATCATCGTGATGAACACGCCCTTCGGCAATTCGATCACCACGGCCGAGCATGCGATCTCGCTGATGCTCGCTTTGGCGCGGCAAATTCCCGAAGCCGACACCTCGACGCGCGCGGGCAAATGGGAAAAGAACAAGTTCATGGGCGTCGAGATTTTCGGCAAGACGCTCGGCGTGATCGGCTGCGGCAATATCGGCGCGATCGTCGCCGACCGCGCGATCGGGCTGAAAATGAAAGTGATCGCCTACGACCCGTTTTTGTCGCCCGAGCGGGCGGTCGATATCGGCGTCGAGAAAGTCGAGCTCGACGAATTGTTCAAGCGCGCCGATTTCATCACGCTGCACACGCCGCTCACCGACAAGACCCGCAACATCATCGACGCCGCGGCGTTGAAGAAGATGAGAAAGGGCGTGCGCATCGTCAATTGCGCGCGCGGCGGGCTGGTGGACGAGGCCGCGCTCACCGAGGCGCTCAAGTCGGGGCAGGTGGCGGGCGCGGCGTTCGACGTGTTCGTGACCGAGCCGGCGACGGAAAACCCGCTGTTCTCGCTGCCGAATGTGGTGTGCACGCCGCATCTCGGCGCCGCGACCTCGGAGGCGCAGGAAAACGTGGCGCTGCAAATCGCCGAGCAGATGTCGGATTATCTGCTGCGCGGCGCGATCTCCAACGCGGTGAATTTCCCGTCGATCACGGCGGAAGAAGCGCCCAAGCTCAAGCCGTTCATCGCGCTTGCCGAAAAGCTCGGCTCGTTTGCCGGGCAACTGACCGAAACCGGCATCGGCAAGGTGCAGATTTCCTACGAAGGCGCGGTGGCGGCCATGAACACCAAGGCGCTGAGCTCGGCGGCGATCGCCGGGATTCTTCGGCCAATGCTGCAAGACGTGAACGTGGTGTCGGCGCCGGTGGTCGCGAAAGAGCGCGGCATCGTCGTCGAGGAAGTGACGCGGGAGGCGGAGGGCGACTACGAAAGCCTGATCACCGTGACGGTGACCAGCGAGCGGCAGACGCGCCACGTTTCCGGCACGGTGTTCGCGGACGGGCGGCCGCGCATCGTCAACATCAAGGGCATCCGCATGGACGCGGAGTTCGGGCCGTCGATGATCTACATCACCAATCTGGACAAGCCGGGCTTCATCGGCCGTTTCTCATCGACGCTGGGTGAGGCCGGCATCAACATCGCGACGTTCCATGTCGGCCGCGAGGCGCCCGGCGGCAATGCGGTGGCGCTGATCGAGATCGACGGGGAATTGCCGGCGGACGTGCTTGCCAAGGTGCGTGCGCTGCCGCAGGTGCAGTCGGCGAAGCCGCTGCATTTTTGAAATCGCCGCCGTTACCCCTTCAATTGAACATCGAAAACAAGTATCCTGGTTGCATGACGAAACTTCTGCAAAAAGCGCTCGAAGCCGTACGCATGTTGCCGCCCGAGAATCAGGACGAAATCGCGCGTGCCATGTTGACTTTAGCTGGCGAGCATTCCGAACCGGAAGAGATCGATCCGGCACATCTGGCGGATGTGTTGGAAAGCTTGGCCCAGGCCAAGCGCAGTGAGTTTGCAACCGATGCTAAGGTCGAGGCCGCGTTCCGCCGTTTCGATCGATGAAGCTGCGCTTCACGCCGCGCGCCACTGAAAATCTCGTCGAGATTGCCGATTACCTCCACGACCGCGATCCCGGCGCCGCGGTTCGCGTGCGTGCTGCCATTTATGAGGGCCTGCAAAACCTGATTTTGTTTCCCAATGCCGGGAGACTGCAAAAGATTGAAAGTGTTTGCAAATTTGTGACCCGCAAATACATCTATCTCATCTATTACTCGGTTGATGAAGTTGCAGAGGAAATCGTGATCCTCAACGTGAAGCATCCGGCGCGCGAGCGTGATTATATGGACGCGTGATGGCGTCAACATCAAGGGCACGGGCGACAGGTTCGGTGCGCGCGCTGCCGCAGGTGCAGTCGGCGAAGCCGCTGCATTTTTGACGGGGCTACTTCTCCACCGCGCCGCCGTTCTCGGCCCAATCCTTGAAGGCGCCGAGATTGAACACGTTGCTGTAGCCCATGTCCTTGAGCACCTTGCCGCTCAGCGCCGAACGGCCGCCGGAGGCGCAATAGAGGATCACGTTCTTGGAGCGATCGAAATTCTTGTCGTGGTAGGGCGACTCCGGGTCGGCGCGGAATTCCAGCATGCCACGCGACACGTTCACCGCGCCGGCGACCTTGCCGCTCTTTTCCACTTCCGGCGCATCGCGCACGTCCACCACCAGCGTGTTGCCCTTCGCCATCATCTCGCGCGCCTGGGCCTGCGTGATCTTCGGCACCGCGGCATTGGCGGCCTCCATCATCTGCTTGACGCTCGTCGGCATCTCCAACTCCCTTGTGCGAACTTGCGTATTTAAGCGGTCAAATCAGGCCGATTTGTACATGCTTGGGCGCGGCCGTCAGTGGTGGCGGACACACTTCCGCATTTCCAGAAATAGTGGCCTGAAATCAATCTGTTAGAAGCGGGGACGGGCGGCATGGTTCGCCTTGCCTCAGCCGGTTGCATCCTTTATCCGAATGTGGACCTCGCCGGTCGGGCATCCGGCAATGTCCCTGAAGTTCGTGACCGGCAGCGCATGATCCCAAAAAAGTGGGAACCGGTTTTTTTGGGCGTGATCATGCGCGCTCTAAAAACGTGAAGGCACCTGATGGCGAACGTTGTTGTAGTCGGGTCCCAGTGGGGCGACGAAGGCAAAGGCAAGATCGTCGACTGGTTATCCGAACAGGCCGACATCGTTGTCCGCTTTCAGGGCGGACATAACGCCGGCCACACCCTGGTCATCGACGGCACCACCTACAAATTGTCGCTACTGCCGTCCGGCGTGGTGCGTGAGGGCAAGCTTTCGGTCATCGGCAATGGCGTGGTGATCGATCCGCACGCGCTGGTCGCCGAGATCGCGCAGCTCAAGACGCAGGGCGTGTCGGTGACGCCCGACAATCTTCGTATTGCTGAAAACGCCACCTTGATCCTGCCGCTGCATCAGGAGCTCGATGCCTTCCGCGAGCAGTCGAATGCCAATACGCGTATCGGCACCACCAAGCGCGGCATCGGGCCGGCCTACGAGGACAAAGTCGGCCGTCGCGCGATCCGCTTCATGGACCTTGCCGATCTGCCGGCGCTGGCGGGCAAGGTCGAGCGGCTGCTGTCGCATCACAATGCGCTGCGCCGCGGCTCCGGCCAGGAAGAAATCAGCGCCAAGACGGTGTGCGACGATCTCGCCAAGCTCGCGCCCAAAGTCTTGCCGTTCATGGATTCGGTGTGGTCGCTGCTCGATGCCAAGCGCCGCGAGGGCAAGCGCATCCTGTTCGAGGGCGCGCAGGGCGCGCTGCTCGATATCGACCACGGCACCTATCCGTTCGTGACTTCGTCGAACACGGTGGCGGCGCAGGCCGCGACCGGCTCCGGGCTCGGGCCGAACGCGATCGATTACGTGCTCGGCATCTGCAAGGCCTATACGACGCGCGTCGGCGAGGGACCGTTCCCGACCGATCAGATGGACAACTCCATCGGCAAGACGCTGGGCGAGCGCGGCCGCGAGTTCGGCACCGTCACCGGACGGGCGCGCCGCTGCGGCTGGTTCGACGCCGTGCTGGTGCACCAGACGGTGCGCACCTCGGGGATGGACGGGATCGCGCTCACCAAGCTCGACATTCTCGACGGTTTCGATGAAATCAAGGTCTGCGTGGGGTATCGTCTCGACGGCCGCGAAATCGACTATCTTCCGGCGGGGGAACGCGCGCAGGCGCTGGTCGAGCCGGTCTATGAGACGATCGAGGGCTGGAAGGACCGCACCGCGCAGGCGCGCTCATGGGCGGACTTGCCGGCACAGGCGATCAAATACGTGCGGCGGATTGAGGAACTGATCGGTTGCCCGGTCGCCTTGCTGTCCACGAGCCCGGAGCGTGAAGACACGATCCTGATGAAAAATCCGTTCGAAAGCTGATTTCCGGAAAAATGCCCCAGAAGCGGTTATCCTGACGTCCAATGGCTGACTATTATCCCCTGATCGCGCGCGCCGTCGGCGGCCTAGACAAGAACACCGGCGACAACCGCCGCGCCTTGTACGACCGCGCGCGCGCCGCGCTGGTCGCGCAGCTGCGCAGTTCCACGCCGTCGCTCGAGGAATCCGAGATCACCCGCGAGCGGCTGGCGCTGGAGGAGGCGATTCGTCAGGTCGAGTCGGACGCCACCCGCGCGCCGCCCCCCGCGGCGCCGCCGGGCGAACCGGAAGCGCCCGATGCCGCAGGCGGCAACCAGCCGTCATTGCGTGACGAAGGCCTGCGGAATTTTCGCGAAGTCATGGCCGAAGCCGACGACCTTGGCGGTGCAGCGGCGCAAGCCAACAAATCCGCGCGCGAATTTTACGAGCAGGTGCCGGTCGACCAGCCGCAGCGCCACGACGCGCCCGCCGAAGAGACCCCGCATTCCGCGCGACACGAGCAGCCGGCTTACACGCCGGCGGCAGAAGAAATGGCCAATCTCGCGGCCGAACCGGTCCGGCAGGAGCCGCCGCCGCGGGTGCCGCTCGAGGGCGCGGTCTCGCGCCGCGCGGGTCAATCGTGGGCGCCACCGC
>JBAUHH010000510.1:0-3025 GCA_049680165.1 Pseudolabrys sp. | reverse complement strand
GCGCTGCCTTGTCCTCGACGCTCTCGACCTCGAGCCCGATCATGGTCAGCTTGTCGGTGATCTCCGCAAGCGACGCGTCGGTGTCGAGATGTTCCTTGAGCCAGGCGAGGGTGAATTTCATGCAGGCTACCAGAGATACATCGCCGGCAACGTCACGACGATGCTCAAGGTGATAATGATCGCGGCGCGGACGAGGAATGCGTAGAGTTCACGGCGCAGCAGAAGCTCGCCGCCAAGAGCGGCATCAAGCCCGCTCATCTCGCCGGTCAGTTGATGTGGATTGAAGACATTGAGGCAGCGCAGGCAGCCGACGGCGAGCAGGAGATAGATCGCCATCTCCAGAACGATGATGCCTTCTTCGATGCGATGGTCGGCGACCAGCGGCGCGACAAGGCCGAGGCCCGCGATCATCATGGAGACGTGGGTCAGCAATCCCGTCGCCTTGGCGTCGATATTCTGCATCGCGGCGGCGATCGGCGCGGGGATCGACTCTTCGTGTTTGCGGATGCGATCCGGATAGGACTTGATCGCCGCGTCATCCCACGCGCGGGTGAGGGCGTTGAGCAAAGGACGGTCGAACCACCACGCCATGGCGATGCTCCTTGTACGGCTCACGGGCTCAAGCCTCCGGCGAGCGTCGGGAAATCGAGCGGCCTGAATCCGTAATGCGAGAGCCAGCGCACGTCCGCCTCGAAGAACGGGCGCAGGTCGGGCATGCCGTATTTCAGCATGGCGATGCGGTCGATTCCCATGCCCCAGGCGAAGCCCTGGTACACATCGGGATCGAGCCCGCAATTGCGCAGCACGTTCGGGTGCACCATGCCGCAGCCGAGAATCTCCAGCCAGTCCTCGCCTTCGCCGAAGCGCACTTCGTTCTTGTCGCGCTTGCACTGGATGTCGACTTCGAGCGACGGCTCGGTGAACGGGAAGAACGAGGGGCGGAAGCGCATCTTCACGCTGTTGACCTCGAAGAACGCCTTGCAGAATTCCTCGAGAATCCATTTCAGGTGGCCGAGGTGCGAGGCTTTATCGATGACGAGACCCTCGACCTGATGAAACATCGGCGTGTGGGTCTGGTCGCTGTCGCTTCGATAGGTGCGGCCGGGGCAGATGACACGGATAGGCGGCTGCTGGCTCAGCATCGTGCGCACCTGCACCGGTGAGGTGTGCGTGCGCAGCAGCATGCGGGTGCCGTCCGGCTTCGGATTGAAATAGAACGTGTCATGCATTTCCCGCGCCGGATGGCCTTCCGGGAAATTCAGCTTGGTGAAGTTGTAGTCGTCGGTTTCAATGTCGGGACCTTCCGCCACCGCGAAACCCATGTCGGCGAAGATGGCCGTGAGCTCGTCGGTCACCTGGCTGATCGGATGGATGCGGCCGGCCTCGACCGGCGCTTCGCGCACCGGCAACGTAACGTCCACGCTTTCGGTGTTCAGCCGCGCATCGAGCGCGGCATTTTTGAGCGTGTCGCGGCGCGCGGAAATCGCATCGGTGACGCGGTCTTTCAGGCCGTTGATTTTCGGGCCTTGCGTCTTGCGCTCGTCAGGCGTCATGGCGCCCAGCGTCTTGAGCAGCGCCGACACCGAACCGCTTTTTCCAAGCGCCGCAACGCGCACAGATTCAAGCGCGGCTTCATCGCCGGCGGCGATCACGCTGGCGAGAATTTCCTGTTCGAGCTTCGCGATATCGGACATGGCTTGTGCGTCAAAGCATTGCCACACGCTTCTACCTGTCATGGCCGGGCTTGTCCCGGCCATCTCGCTTAGGCAGGCAGTGCATTCCTAAGCGGGATGCGCGGGTCAAGCCCGCGCATGACATCGGAGAGTACGCGGCACAAAGGCTTACGCCGGCAGCGCGGCCTTGGCCTTTTCCACGATCGCCTGGAACGCAGCCGGCTCGTGGATGGCGAGATCGGACAGCACCTTGCGGTCGACCAGCAGCCCGGCCTTGCTCAAGCCGGCAATGAAGCGGCTGTAGTTTAGGCCGAACGGCCGCACCGCGGCGTTCAGGCGCTGGATCCAGAGCGCGCGGAACGTGCGCTTGCGGCGCTTGCGGTCGCGGAACGCGTACTGGCCGGCCTTCTCGACCGCCTGCTTGGCGACGCGGATGGTGTTCTTGCGGCGGCCGTAATAGCCCTTGGCGGCCTTGTAGACTTTCTTGTGCTTGGCGTGTCCGGTGACACCACGTTTGACGCGGGCCATGACTGATCTCCTTGCAATCTAGTGCGTAATGATCGGGCGAACGGCCGCGCGCGGCGGCCGGAAAATGCGCTCAGGCGTTCGGCAGAAAGTATTTCTTGATCTTGTCGCCGTCGGTCTTGAACAGCACCTTGGTGCCGCGATGTTCGCGGATCGTCTTGGTGGTCCGCTTGATCATGCCGTGGCGCTTGCCGGACTGCTGGTACTTGACCTTGCCCGTCCCGGTGATCTTGAAGCGCTTTTTAGCGCCCGATTTGGTCTTCAATTTATAACCTTTGGGCATTTGGCTCTCCTACAGCGGCGCTTGGCGGGCGAGGCCCGATAGGCCGGTTGGTGTGTTCCGTAAGGAACAATGCTCGGGATTGAGCGAAAATCGCTGCCACGGCAGCCCTTTATCAGCCGGACGGCGAGAAGGCGGCGTTATGGCAGAGGGTGCCGGAGCTTGCAACCGCGCTGGCGCGCCGCCGTTAACGTCACGCCCGTCGATGAGCTAAGATAACGGGGCATCGAGGGGCCCCGTCTCATGAAGCGCGTCGCCTTCGCCATGCTGATGCTGGGAGCGGCCCTTGCGCCGCCGGCGCACGCCGAGGTCTTCGACGGACGCTGGAGCGTTCTGGTTATCACCGACAGGGGCGCCTGCGACCGCGGCTATCGCTACGAGGTCGCGGTGGCTGAAGGGCGGGTCACCTACATCGGCGGCGCGGCGGTCAGGGTCGCCGGCACGGTGGCGCCGAACGGCGCGGTCAACGTCAGCATCAGGTCGGGCAGGCAGATCGCAAACGGCTTGGGCCGCCTGTCGGCTGGCGCCGGCGCCGGCACCTGGCAGG
>JBAUHH010000509.1:0-5133 GCA_049680165.1 Pseudolabrys sp. | reverse complement strand
GCGAGATTTCATCCTTCGCCCGGCTGCTGGTCAGCGAGACCGCGCAAAATCTTGTCCGCGTCTTTTTCCTGCGCGACGGGCTAAAAGATCTCGCCAAGGGCGACTGGGACGGCCACCGCGTTCACGTCATCGGCGCCGGTGCGATGGGCGGCGACATCGCGGCCTGGTGCGCTTGGCACGGGTTCATCGTCAGCCTCGCCGACATGAAGGCCGAGCCGCTGGCCGGCGCGATCAAACGTGCCGCGGAGCTTTACGGCAAGATCGGCCGCGACGACCGCCGCCGCGTGCGCGACGCGCTCGATCGGCTGATCCCCGATCTCAACGGCGAAGGCATCGCTTCCGCCGATCTCATTATCGAAGCGGTGCCGGAGAAATTAGACCTGAAGCAGAAGGTTTACGCCGGCATCGAGCCGAAGATGAAGAAGGACGCGATCCTTGCCACCAACACATCGAGCATTCCGCTCCAGCAATTACGCGAGGGCCTGAAGCGACCCGAGCGGCTGGTCGGCATCCACTTTTTCAATCCGGTGTCGCGCATGCAACTGGTGGAGGTGGTCAGCCACGACAAGGTCGGCGACGACGTCCTGGCCGCCGCCCGCGCCTTCCTCGGCCGGATCGACCGGCTGCCGGCACCGGTCAAGAGCGAGCCTGGATTCCTCGTCAACCGCGCGCTGACGCCGTACATGCTCGAGGCGATGGTGATGTTCGACGAGGGCATCAAGAAGGAAACCATCGACAAGGCGGCGGAAGATTTCGGCATGCCGATGGGGCCGATCGAACTGGCCGACCAGGTCGGCCTCGACATCTGCCTGCACGTCGCCGAGATGCTCAAGAGCAGCAATCCCGACCTGCCAGATCCGCCGCAGTGGCTGAAAGACAAGATCGCCAAGGGCGAACTCGGCAAGAAGTCCGGCAAAGGTCTTTACGATTGGAAGGACGGCCATGCCGTCAAGCACGGCGACGCCGGCGCCATCCCGCCCGACGCGACCGACCGGCTGATCCTGCCGATGCTCAATGTCTGCATGGCCTGCCTGCGCGAAGGCGTCGTCGTCAGCGAGGAGATCGTCGATGGCGCAATGATCTTCGCCACCGGCTTTGCGCCCTTCCGCGGCGGCCCGATGCGCTATGCCCGGACCCGCGGCAGTGCCGCGATCAGTGCCGCGCTCAAGCGGCTCGCCGCGAAATACGGAAAGCGCTTCCAGCCCGATCAAGGCTGGAACGGCTTGAAATGATCCGTTCTGCCGGCGCCCCGGCCCGCTTCGGCGACGCGGGCCAACTCGCCGATGCAATCATCGAGCGAGTTGGCAAGACCATCGTTTTAGCGCTGCCGCTCGGCCTGGGCAAGGCCAATCACATCGCCAATGCGCTCTATGCGAAAGCCGTCTCCGACCGCTCGATCCGGCTGACGATTTTCACCGGCCTGACGTTGGAGACGCCGCGGGCAAAGAGCGAACTTGAGCGCCGGTTCCTTCAGCCGCTGACGAAGCGCGTGTTTGGCGCCTATCCGCCTCTGGATTATGCGACGGCGATTCACGCCGGCACATTGCCGCCCAACGTCACCGTCAACGAGTTTTTCTTCCAGGCCGGCCAATGGCTCGGCTCGCCTTACGCGCAGCAAAACTACATTTGCGCGAACTACACCCATGCGCTGAGTTATGTTCTTGATCGCGGCGTCAACGTCGTCGCGCAGCTCGTCGCGCATCGCGCCAACGAAACGCCGCATCCCTTCAGCTTGAGCTGCAACCCAGATCTCACGCTCGATCTCTTGGCTTTGCGCCGCGAAGGACGCGCAGACTTTCTATTTACCGCCGAGACCAATGCCGAACTGCCTTTCATGGGCGGTGACGCGGCCATTGCTGCCGATGAATTCGATATGGTGCTCGGCAATCCGGCGTTGGATTTTCCGCTGTTCGCGCCGCCGCGCGAACCAATCGCGCCGGCGGAGTATGCCGCCGGGCTGCACGCCGCGACCATCGTGCCCGACGGCGGTACCCTGCAGATCGGCATCGGCTCGCTGGGAGACGCCATCGCGAGAAGCCTCATCCTACGTCACAACAAAAATGACGATTTTCACGGCCTTGTCGGCCGCTTAAATCGTCAGGCGACGTCGGGCACCATATTCCATACGGCGCCCTTCGCCGCCGGCCTTTATGCCTGCACCGAAATGTTCGTCGAAGGCCTGCTCGACCTGTTCCGCGCCGGCGTCCTCAAACGCGAGGTCGATGGTGCGGTGGTGCACGCCGGCTTCTTTCTTGGCTCGCGCGCATTCTACCGCGCGCTCAACGATATGCCGCCGGCGACCCTTGCGAAGTTTCGTATGACGTCGATCTCCTACGTCAACGAGCTTTATCGCGACGAAGCCGCCAAGCGGCGCCACCGGGTCAACGCACGCTTCATCAACGATGCGATGATGGCGACCGCGCTCGGCGATGTGGTTTCCGACGGGCTCGATGACGGACGCATCGTCAGCGGCGTTGGCGGTCAATACAATTTCGTCGCGCAAGCCTTCGCACTCGAAGGCGCGCGCTCGGCGATAATGCTGCGCGCCAGCCGCGTCGCAAAGGGCCGCACGCAGTCAAATATTCGCTGGAACTACGGGCATACGACGATCCCGCGTCACCTGCGCGACATCATCATCACCGAGTACGGCGTTGCCGACATCCGCGGCAAAAGCGACCGCGAAGTTATCGCTGCGATGTTGGCGGTCACGGACTCCCGGTTTCAGGACGAGTTGCTTCGTGAGGCCAAGGACGCCGGCAAGATCGAGCCGTCGTTCGAGCTTCCGAGGTCCGCGCGCGACAACACGCCCGACGCGATTGATCGCGCCTTGAGGCCCGCCTATGAAACTGGATTATTGTTGGCCTTCCCATTCGGTAGCGATTTCACCGAGATTGAGCAGCGACTGCTTCCGGCGCTTCAGACTTTGAAGACCGCCTCGAAGCAAAAACTGGTGTCCTTGCTCCTGCGGGGGCTGTTGCCTCGCGTCGACCGAGAATGCCTCGACCGCATGGATTTGGCACATCCGCGAAATTTATCCGAGCGGCTTTATGCGGCACTCGTGCGGGGGGCCCTGCACTCGTCACGGGCCGAGTCCTGATCTGTGAACCCGATCTTGGTGGCAGCAAGCCAACAAAATAGCGCCACGGTACCCGCAGGATTTAGCTTGCGTACGCGTTTTTATTTGGAGCGGCCGCAGATGATGGCTTCCGGCAATGATTATTGTTACGCAGCCTATTTATCGCTGGCTGACGCTTACCTCGCTTGGGCTCAACCTCCTATTTGCCGGAATCGCAATAGCAATCGTGATCCGCATACCGACGACGCCGGCGGATTATGATGTATTTGTGCACTTCGAGCGTCTATCCAACACGTTACCGCCTGCCGACGCCAGACTGTTGCGCGGCCAAATCAATGCCAGCCGTGAAGCCATCAAGACCGCGCAAATGCAATATCACGCCATGCAGGATCAAATTCGCAAGACACTGCGGCGGGATCCATTTGATCTTGCTGCGGCGCGCGCGGGAATGGCGAATATCCGCGTGGCGCGGGAGAACTTCGATCAAGTCATCCAGAACGCGGTTGCAATCACTGCGCCACAGATGTCGCCAGCCGGACGACGCGCGCTAGCCGACTGGCCACCCGTGAGATGACCATCCATTTGGTCCGCAATTGTGATCTGTCATTTGGAACAAGAGGCACATTGACGACGTAAACAGAGAGTGGGCCATTCCCCAACGATCAGGGGTGGGCTTGGTGCGCAGAGGTGCATCAAGATGCAGGGATAAACTTTGCATTAAATTTTGACCGGCGGAGAAACCGCAAACTGAACAATTCTCGGTTGTGGCGCCGCAGGATTTAAGCTCCTTATCCGTTAGTCGGATGAACCTGCAAAGCGCTGACTAGGCCCTCAGCAACGGAGCAAGGCTTGACTGCATTTCATTTTTTAAGGCCCCGTGGCGCAAAGGGCTTCCTCGCGCTCGCAGCTCTATTGCTGATCTTTGGATACGCCGGCTGGCACTATTTGCCATCAGGAGTGATCGGTGTCTCCGCTAAATCGGCCGGTGCCGCGAAGCGGCCAAACAAGGGCCCCGCACTTATTCCGGTGACCGTCTCGACGGTCCAAAATTCCGACTTTCCCGTCTATCTGAACGGTCTCGGCACAGTTCAGCCCTACGACACGGTGACGGTACGTAGCCGCGTTGACGGCCAAGTCGTGAAGGTTGAGTTCCGTCAAGGGCAGATGGTCAATGAAGGCGATCTTCTTGTGCAGATCGATCCACGGCCTTATCAGGCGGCGCTCGAACAAGCACAGGCAAAGAAAGGGCAAGATGAAGCCAACCTGAAGAATGCGCAACTCGACCTTAAGCGCTACAGCACGCTTGCCGAAAACGACTTTGCCTCCCGCCAGCAGCTCGACACGCAACAAGCGAAAGTTGAGCAGCTGATCGCTCAGATAAAAGGCGACCAAGCGACCATCGACAATGCTGATACGCAACTCAGCTACACGAGCATTCGGTCTCCCCTCTCCGGAAAAACCGGTTTCCGCCTGGTCGACCCTGGTAACATTGTTCATGCCAACGACACGACGGGAATCGTCTCGATTGTAAAGCTGCAACCGATTTCGGTCGTGTTCACTGCACCGGAAGAAAATATTGGACAGATCAACGACGCATTGGCCGCCGGTGTCGTGCCGGTGATGGCCCTGTCGTCGGACGGCATTAAAGTTCTTGCGCAGGGGCATCTCGCGCTTGTCGACAACCAGGTCGATCAGGCAAGCGGCACCATTCGCATGAAAGCAACATTTCAAAACAAGAATAACGCGCTGTGGCCCGGCCTTTCTGTTGCAACACGTCTGCTGGTCGAGACGCTGAAAAACGTGGTCGTCACACCAAACGATGCAATTCAGCATGGCCCGAACGGGCTTTACGTCTTCGTTGTCGGCGACGGCAATAAAGTGGAGATGCGCGACATAAAAGTCGGCGCGGAAGGCTCCGCGCAAACAGTCGTATCGAATGGGTTGGCTGCCGGCGAACGGGTGGTCACCGCCGGCCAATATCGCCTCACGCAAGGCGCGGAGGCTGCTCCCCACCAACAGGAGGCACCTATCTCAGAGCCTGACAAACAAGCAGCAAA
>JBAUHH010000508.1:0-2292 GCA_049680165.1 Pseudolabrys sp. | reverse complement strand
GCTCGGCCCCGATCCGGACTTGCGCGGCGCCGAGGGGCTTGGGCGTCTGGTCGCGCAACTGCATACTCTGCGAAGAATGTCGGTGTCGGTCGCCGGCATGTTGCAGGCCGGCAAGGAGCCGGTCGTCGAAGGCTCGATCGTGAAAGACCTCGGCACGATCTGGGAGCAGAAACTGCCCGGCCGCGTGCGCGAGCTCACGGCGTTCCTCGAACCGGAAATCTCGAACCGCGCCACGCTGGAAGACCAGTTGGCGTTCGCGACCATGATCGCGCCCAAGCTCACCATCCAGGGCGGCACCACCGAAATCCTGCGCGGCATCATCGCGCGCGGCCTCGGACTACGCTGAAAGGCTCGTCGTGCCCGACATCGGAAAACTGCTGTCGCCGAAATCGCTCGCCGTGGTCGGCGCCTCGTCCGATACCAAGGGCCTGCGCGGGCGTATTCTCGAAATAATCCTGAGCCACCCTTACGCCGGCAAAATCTATCCGGTGAGCCGCAGCGCGACGGAAGTGCAAGGCCTCAAGGCCTATCCATCCGTCACCGACCTGCCGGAACTCGTCGATCTCGCGATCCTGATCGTGCCGGCGCAATACATTCCGGCCGAGCTCGAGCGCTGCGGACAGGCCGGCATCAAGGCCGCCGTCATCCTCTCTTCCGGATTTGCCGAAGAGCCCGGCGAAACGGGCGCGCGCATGCAGGCGGAAATTCGCGCCACCGCCGCGCGCTACGACATGGCGGTGAGCGGCCCGAACAGCGAAGGCTTCACCAATATTTCCGCTGCGCTCTGCCCGACATTCTCGCCGGCGCTCGACAGAAACGCGGGGCCGATTGCGCCCAAGCGCGCGCTCGGCAGCGGGCGCGTGTCGGTAATCTCGCAGAGCGGCGGGCTCGGCTTTGCCTTCTTCGATCGGGCAAGGCCGCGCAATCTGCTGTTCCACCACATCGTCACGACCGGCAACGAGGCCGCGCTCGAAGCCTTCGATTTCGTCGATTACATGCTCGACGAAGGCCAGACCGACGTCTTTCTCCTGCTGCTCGAAGAGATCAAGTCGACCGCCAAGTTCCGCCACGCGGCGGAGAAGGCGCTGAAGCTCGGCAAGCCGCTGATCGTCGGCAAGATCGGCCAGTCGGAGCCCGGCAGCCGCGCGGTGTTTTCGCACACCGCCGCGCTCGCCGGCTCGCAAGCCGCCTATCGCGCGATGTTCGAGCGCTACGGAATGATCGAGGCGCACGATCTCGACCAGATGCTCGACTTCGCCGCCGGCTTCCTCGCCTGCGGCCATCAACTGCCGGCGGGAAAGCGCGTCGCGGTGTGCACGTCCTCGGGCGGCGCCGGCGTCTGGATGGCCGACGCGTGCGCGGCCGCCGGGCTGGAATTGCCGGTGCTCGACGACGCGACGCGCAAGGCGATCGATGCGCATATTCCGTCCTACGGCACCTCGCAGAACCCGATCGACTCGACCGCGCAAGGCGTGCACCAGCTCGGCTATGCCGCGTTCGCGCAGATGGCGGCGGACTCGCACCTGATCGACGGCGTCGTGGTCGTGGTGACGGCGCGGCGCTCGGCCTTCCTCGAAGGCGATTTGCAGAAGCTGAAGGATCTCAAGCGCAACAGCGGCAAGCCCGTGTTCATGTGGACCTACACGCTGCCGTCCGAGCGCAGCGTCGAGATTCTCAACGAGGCCGGCTATCCGCTGTTCATCGGCGCGCACGGCTGCGCGCGCACCATGCGCGCAATGGCGGACTACCGCGCCTTCCGCGAGCAGGCCCTGAATCAGACAAAGTTTATCCCGCCGGTCACGGCGGACCTGAAATCCACACGCAAGATGCTGGCCACCGCGGGGCCCGTCCTCACCGAATGGCAGGCGCGGCCCCTGCTCGCCACGTACGGCATCGGCGCGGGCAATGTCGGCCAGCTCGCACGCTCGGCCGCGGATGCGGAAGCCGCCGCCAAGGCGATCGGCGGCGCGGTCGCGTTGAAAGTGCAGTCCGTCGACATTCCGCACAAGACCGAGGCCGGCGCGGTCGCGCTCAATCTTGCCGGCGCCGACGTGCGCAAAGGCTACGAGCGCATTCTGGCCGCCGCGAAAAAATACGCGCCGCACGCGCGCATCGAGGGCGTGCTGGTGCAGCCGATGGCGGCGGCAGGCCGCGAGGTCATTCTCGGCATCAACCGCGATCCGCAATGGGGCCCGCTGCTGATGATCGGGCTCGGCGGCGTGCTGGTCGAGGCGATCGGCGATGTCGCGCTGGCGCCGGTGCCGCTCGATCACAATGCGGCGCGCGCGATGA
>JBAUHH010000507.1:0-2755 GCA_049680165.1 Pseudolabrys sp. | reverse complement strand
TACATTAGCCCCGGCGCGGCGTCGATGGGCGTGCTTCCAGGGGCAGTGAATCGAACAAAGTCGGCCCGTTCGGCTGCGCGCCCTCGATCGTCAGCAGCCGCAGCTTGGTGGTGACGCCGCCATTCGCTGAGAAACCGCCGGTCTTGCCGCCGGCGGCGAGCACGCGATGGCACGGCATGATGATGGGCGTCGGATTCTCTCCCATCGCCTGGCCGACGTCGCGCGCCAGCAGTTTGTCGCCAAGCTGTTCGGCGATCTGGCCGTAGGTCATCGTCGCACCGGACGGGATTTTTCGCGCGATGGCGTAGACGCGCCTGTTGAAGGTGGGAATTGCGCCGTCATCGATGACGATGTCGGTGAGGTCGCGTCGCTCACCGCCGAGCAGCGCGATAACGCCGTCGATGGCATGCTGCACGTCCGCGGTCGGCTCCGCTTCGCGCGCGGCCGGAAAGCGCCGCAGCATGCGGGCGCGCGTCTTGGACTCGTCCGCTTCCGGAAGCTGCACGGCGGCTATGCCGCGCGCAGTCCACACGATGCCGCAGGAGCCGATGGCAGTGTCAAACAAGGCGAATGCGTGGACCATGGATTCTTGGACGGTCATGCGATCCTCGGTCAATTAAGAACCGTCACCGATAATTATGCAGGCGCGCCGGCTTTGCCACCCGCTTCCTGATCGGCCTTCATGGCGATGCGCAGGGGCTTGGGGATCGGCCGCGCCCGGCCACCCGAAACGAATGCAAAACGGACGTCGGCCTCGACCAGGACGTCGTCGCCGCGTTTCACGGTCTGATGCAGCGTCGCGGAGGCGCCCTTCACTTCCGCCGGCGTGGTGACGATGTCGAGCACATCGTCCATCACCGCCGGCTTGAGATAATCGATCGTCATGGTGCGCACGACGAAGGCGAAGCCCGGCGCTTCCTTTTCCGTCTGCGCAAACAGCTCGCGGTGGTTGGCGCCGATCAGCCGCAGGTAATTGGTGCGGCCGCGCTCCATGAAACGCAGATAGCTGGCGTGATAGACGACGCCGGAAAAATCCGTGTCCTCGTAATAGACCCGCACCTGCTGGAAATGACGGCCATCGCGAATTTCGCCGTCGAGGGAAAAATTGGCCGTCACGCGTTACTCCTCTTCCTCCTGCCCGAACAAACCGAACTGGCTCGGATCGCGCGTAGGCTCCGGCAGGCCGAGATGCTTGAACGCATGGCCGGTGAGCAGACGCCCGCGCGGGGTGCGCTGGATAAAACCTTTTTGAATCAAAAATGGCTCGATGATGTCTTCGATGGCGTCGCGCGGCTCCGACAGCGCCGCCGCCATCGTGTCGACGCCGACCGGTCCGCCGCCGTAACTCGTGGCGATGGTGGTGAGATAACGCCGGTCCATGGCGTCAAGTCCGGCAGCATCCACTTCCAACTCGCCGAGCGCGCGGTCGGCGGTCTTGCGGTCGACCGACTTGGCGCCGTCGACATGGGCGAAGTCGCGCACGCGCCGCAGCAGCCGGCCGGCAATGCGCGGGGTGCCGCGCGCGCGCCGCGCGATCTCGTTGGCGCCGTCTTTCGTCATGGCGATGCCGAGCACGCGCGCACCGCGATTGACGATCTCTTCCAGTTCCTGCTCGGAATAAAAATTGAGCCGCACCGGAATGCCGAAGCGGTCGCGCAGCGGATTGGTGAGCAGGCCGGCGCGCGTGGTGGCGCCGACCAGCGTGAAGGGCGCGAGATCGATCTTGACCGAACGCGCCGCAGGCCCTTCGCCGATGATGAGATCGAGCTGGAAATCTTCCATCGCCGGATAAAGTATTTCCTCTACCGCCGGATTGAGCCGGTGGATCTCGTCGATGAACAGCACGTCGCGCGCTTCGAGATTGGTGAGCAGCGCGGCAAGGTCACCAGCCTTGGCGATCACCGGGCCGGAAGTGGCGCGAAAATTCACGCCCAGTTCGCGTGCGACGATCTGCGCCAACGTGGTCTTGCCAAGGCCGGGCGGGCCGACGAACAGCACGTGGTCGAGCGCTTCCTGGCGCGCGCGCGCGGCCTCGATGAACACCGAGAGATTGGCGCGTGCTTTTTCCTGTCCGATGAAATCCGCGAGCCGTTGCGGGCGCAGAGACGCATCCGCGTCGTCGTCGCGTCGTTCGGCAGTCACGAGGCGGCGCGGCGTGTTCACTTGGCCAACTCTTTCAATCCTTGCCGGATCAGCGTCGCCGTGTCGGCGGCTTCACCGGCGCTGCGCGCGGCCGCGGCAATGGCGGCGGCCGCTTGCGGCTGGCCATAACCGAGATTGACCAGCGCCGAGACGGCATCGCTTACCGGCTTTGGCGCGCGTTTCTCGTCGAGCGCGCCGGCAAGGTGGACCGCCGCCGGATCGAGGGTGGCGAAGGCCGGCACCTTGTCCTTCAATTCGGCGACGATGCGCTCGGCGACCTTCGGCCCGACACCGGGCGTACGCGCAACCATCGCCTTGTCACGCATCGCAATAGCGGAGGCGAGATCGGCCCCGTTGAGCGTGCTGAGCACCGACAGCGCGACTTTGGCGCCGACGCCCTGCACCGTCTGCAGCAACCGGAACCATTCGCGCTCCATGTCGCTCATGAAACCGTAAAGCCTGATGTGATCTTCGCGCACGTGCGTCTCGATCGACAGCGTCGCCGCTGTCCCCGACGCCGGCAGTGCCTGCATCGTGCGCGCCGAGCAATGCACCTGGTAGCCGACGCCGCCGACATCGAGGATGACGAAATCCTCGCCGTAGGAATCGATGA
>JBAUHH010000506.1:0-1579 GCA_049680165.1 Pseudolabrys sp. | reverse complement strand
GTGCATTTGCGCTTCCTTGGGCTCTTCTCGCTGTCGCCCGCCGAGGCCGCCGTTGTCAGAACGCTCATTCTCGCTTAGAAGCGCTGCTATCCGGTTGCGCCCAGGCGGGGTCGAACGGGTAATTATTTCGGAGAGTTAACAATGGGTTACAAGGTCGCCGTGGTGGGTGCCACCGGCAATGTCGGGCGCGAAATGCTCGCCATTCTGGCTGAGCGGAATTTCCCCGCCGACGAAGTCGTGGCGCTCGCCTCGCGCAAGAGCGTGGGCGTTGAGGCCTCGTTCGGCGACAAGACGCTGAAGGTGAAGGCGCTCGACCATTATGATTTTTCCGACGTCGATATCTGCCTGATGTCGGCGGGCGGCGCGGTGTCGAAGGAATGGTCGCCCAAGATCGCAGCCGCCGGCGCCGTGGTGATCGACAATTCGTCGGCCTGGCGCATGGACCCGGACGTGCCGCTGATCGTGCCGGAGGTGAACGCCGACGCGGTCGCGGGCTTCACCAGGAAGAACATCATCGCCAACCCGAATTGCTCGACCGCGCAGCTCGTGGTCGCGCTCAAGCCACTGCACGACAAGGCGAAGATCAAGCGCGTGGTGGTCGCGACCTATCAGTCCGTTTCCGGCGCCGGCAAGGATGCGATGGACGAACTGTTCTCGCAGACCAAGGCCGTGTTCACGCTCGACGAAGTGCAGACGAAGAAGTTTTCCAAGCGCATCGCCTTCAATGTCATCCCGCATATCGATGTGTTCATGGAGGATGGCTACACGAAGGAAGAGTGGAAGATGATGATGGAGACCAAGAAAATTCTTGATCCCAAAATCAGGCTTACCGCCACCTGCGTGCGCGTGCCGGTGTTCGTCGGCCATTCGGAAGCGGTCAACATCGAGTTCGAGCAGCCGATCAGCGCGGATGAGGCGCGCGAGATTTTGCGCAACGCGCCGGGCTGTCTTGTCATCGACAAGCGCGAGGACGGTGGCTACGTCACGCCCTATGAATGCGTGGGTGAGGACGCGACCTACATCAGCCGCATCCGCGAGGACGCGACCGTCGAGAACGGCCTGTCGATGTGGGTCGTCTCCGACAATCTGCGCAAGGGCGCGGCGCTCAATGCGATTCAGATCGCGGAGTGCCTGATCAACCGCAAGCTGATCCAGGCCAAGAAGAAAGCGGCGTAAGCGGCCCGTCATGCGCGGGCTTGACCCGCGCATCCATCATGTTGCGAAATAGATGGATTGCCGGGTCGAGCCCGGCAATGACAAGTATTTTCAGAACCGCGGCCCCGCGAAAAGCCGGGCGTAATCTTCTTCCGCCACCTGCGCGAATTTTCCGCTCGCCTCGTCGCGGATCGAAAGCTTGCCGGTCGCGACGCCGAAATACGCGCCGTGCAGCTTGACCTCGCCGCGCTCGACCATCGTGCGCAGGCGTGGAAACGTCATCAGATTATCCAGGCTGAGCGCGACATTCGCCTGCTCGAGCGCGGTCAGATATTCCTCCGGCGAGCGGCTGCCGCGTGGCCCCACTTTCTCCGCCGCCGGCGCCATCAGCGACATCCATTTGCCGATGAAGTCGCCGGGCGTC
>JBAUHH010000505.1:0-2417 GCA_049680165.1 Pseudolabrys sp. | reverse complement strand
GCCTCATCGACCGCGCCGCGCCACGCGTCCGGCGTAATGAATCGCTCGAAACCCTCGCGCCCGCCAAACCCGTAACTGCCGGTTTCCTGCCGCGTGCCGTCACCGGCGACCATCGAAACGCTGAGGCGGACCAGCGGACGAATGTCGCGGTAGCTCTCGCCGTCGGCGCGCAGGATTTCGACGACCTGCCAACTCGCGCCGATGCTGGCCGAAACTTGCCGCACGCGCGGATCCTTGGCGCGCGCATAGGCGTCGATCTGCTCGAGCAGTTTGACCTTGGCCTCGAACGCAGGCGTGCCGAGTGGATTCTCATCGCTGTAGAGCCGGCGGTTGGTGCGCGCGGGCGCGTCAGCATAGGTGCCGGAATAGCCGCCCTTGACCGCGCGCACCGCTTCCGCGGCACGGGCGATTGCCGCTTCCGAAACGTCGGAGGCATGCGCATAGCCGACAGCTTCGTCCTTGACCGCGCGGAGGCCGAAGCCTTGCGCGGTGTCATAGGTCGCCTGCTTGAGCCGTCCGTTATCGAACAGCAACATCTCGGCCTGGCTGTATTCCAGAAACAGCTCACCGTCGTCGGCGCCGTCGAGCCCGCGTCCGATCAGTTGCTTGACCCGGCCGCGATCCAGGCCGGCGCGGTCGATGAGAGAGGAAAGGGAGGGGTCCATGCGTTGCTCCGCTGTAACCCAGAGATAGGGGCAATGCGGCGATTCTGCGAGGGCCGCACTTACCAGCTAAAATGAACGGAAACCTCGCCGATCGGATCGAGCACATGCGTCAGGCCTGTTTCGTCCGCGTCCAGCATGATCGGCGGCGTGATCGATCCGGTAATAATGACGTCGCCGGCGGAAAGCTTCTCGCCATAGGCCGCGAGCGTGTTTGCGACATGCGCGACAATGTCGGTGAGCTTGCCGGTCAATGCTTCCGGATCGGTGGTGCTCGCGCTTTCCACGCCGCGGCGGATCAGCCGCGACGTCAATCCCGCGACGCCGCCGCCGGCGCGAGATGCGCCGCCGAAAATGACGTGGCGATTGTAGATGTCGGCCGCCAGCACGGCGTCGAGAGTGTCCGGCGTCGGCGGTGGATCGAAATCGGCGAGCTCGATGGCCGGTACGATCTCCTTGATCGCGGCAAGCGCATCGTTCGACGAGGCACCTGCAGCCAAGTCCTTTGCCATCCGCACCGCGATTTCGCATTCGGCGACCGGCTTGGTGTAGCCCTTGAATGACGTGCTCCCCCCGCCTGGCAGGATCGCTTTCTGCATGAGGAAGCCGACGACCGGCGCGGTGAGGCCGAGCCGCTGCATTGCCGCCGGCGCGCCGAGTCCCACTTTCCAGCCGATGGGCTTCTCGCCCGCCGCGATGCGCGCGCGTCGTGTCGCGAATTGCGCAGTCATGCCGCGCGCAATGCGCGGGTCCTCCCACGCGTTCATTTGTGACTCTCGGGATGGACTTCGTAGCCGGAGTCCTTGATCGAGCCCGCGCCCATCCAGCCCCAGACGAGAACGACGTCTTCATCCGACGTGTTGTTGAAACCATGCCAGCAGCCGCGCGGTGAATAAACGACATCGCCTTTGGACGAGGGCACGTCGCCCTTATCGGTGTAGATGTGGCCTTTGCCCTCGAGCACGATGAAGAACTCATCGCAATTGTGGTGACGGTGGTTCTCATGCCGCGCGCCCGGTTTCAGCACCGTCCAGCCGACGACGTTATTCGCACCGGCGGATTTCTTGTCGATCAGGAATTGCACCTGCATGTCGACCCAGCCGTCGTCGCGCTTCAAGCCTTCGACTTTCGGCACCGCGTCGAGGTGAGTGCGGAACATCTTCGTCGCCTTCATCGTCTTTTTCGCTGGCTTTGCGGCGCGGCGGGCCTTCAACATCTTTTTCTTCTTCGTCCTGCGAATGGCTTTCTTCACGGGTTCTGTCCTCCAAGACGCCGATAGACCTGATGTGCGACGACGAAATCGTTGCCGTCGATGCCAAGCCCGCGGCAGGCGTTCATCATTTCATTGGCCGCGGCGGCAAGCGGCACCGGGCTGCCGAGTTGCCGGCCGAGATTGAGCGCGAGCAGCATGTCCTTTTGCTGCAAGGTGACGTCGGCGAGCGGGACCTCCGGCATCTTGCCGTCGAGAATGAACGGGCCGCGGTAGCCGAGCACGGGCGAGGCGGCGACGCTTTTCAGGATGGCGTCGAGCGCGACCTCGCGGGCAACGCCGCCTTTTTCGGCGAGCGCGACCGCTTCGCCAAAGGCGATCACCTCGACCATCAGCAGCAGGTTGACTGCGATCTTCATCTGGCACGCGAGTCCGTTGCCGCCGATGCGCGTCACCTTCGGCCCGATGGCAAGCAGCACCGGCTTCGCGCGCTCGAAGGCGGCCTCGTCGCCGCCGATCATGATCGAGGCGTTGCCCTGCACGAC
>JBAUHH010000504.1:0-11352 GCA_049680165.1 Pseudolabrys sp. | reverse complement strand
CGTCTTCGACGGGCTATGCCCGGCAATGACAGGAAGGCGAATGCCTTCGCGGGTGATGACCGCAGGGCGGGAGGAAACACAATGCCCAAAGCCTATTTCATGGTTCGTGCCGTGGTCGCCGGCGATCTGCGCGACAAGTTCGACCACTGGTATTCGACCGATCACCTGCCGTGGGCGATGAAGGAATTCAAATGCGAGAAGGCCTGGCGCTTCTGGAGCGTGACGGAGGAGTGCGTGCATTACGCGGTGTATGAATTCGCCGACCAGGCGCACCTCGATACCGCCATGAAGTCGCCGGGGCTGAAAGACCTTATCGCCGATTTCGACCGCTCGTGGCCCGCGGGCGTCACGCGCACGCGCGATCTGCTCACGCTCGCCGAGGAGCGCGCCGCGCAATAATCCGGTGACCGGGCCCAAAGGCCACTTGCCACGGTTCGGCCCGCTTGGTGTGCTTTCCCCCGGACGTCACATGTCGCGTGAGTGTGCGTTATGGGGGAGACGAGCCGCCTGCGGCGCTGGGCGTGCGTAGTGCTGGTTGCCGCCGCCGTTTGCGGCTGCGCGCAGACGCGCGAGCAGGTTTCCGTCGGCGTCGGCGTCGCCGCTTTCAACGTCGAACCGGCGCACCCTTACGCCGCGCTTTATCTCCCTTACGCGCAGATGTCCGCGCTCGCTTACGCCAAAAACGACGACGCGCGTGGCTGCCCGCTCGCCGGACCCGGGCCGGACTTCGCCAGCCCCGGCGACATGGCAGGCTGGCTGCGCTCGCTTCAGGCGCAAAACTGGCACTGCGCGTTCGGGACGCCAGGCTTCGAGGTTTGCGCGCCCGGCCGGCAATGCGTCACGGGGCTGACATTTCACGTCTGGCGCAAGCCGGATTGCTCGCAGGTCGCCATCGCCTTTCGCGGCACCGACCGCGGCGATTTCGGCGACATGCTGTCGAACCTGCGCTGGTTCATCCACAGCGAAACCTGGGACGAATACAACGAAGTCGAATACGTGCTGCCGCAGATCATGCAGCGCATCGCCGCGCTCGGCTGCCGCAATCCGGCGATCGTCGCGACCGGGCATTCGCTCGGCGGCGGGCTCGCGCAGTTCACGTCCTATTTGAATCCGCGCGTCGGCTACGTTTACGCGTTCAATCCCTCGCCGGTGACGGCCTATTTCCAGGCGCCGGACGTCGTGCAGACCGTGCAGCGTCTCGGCATCGACCACGTCTACGAAGCAGGGGAGGTGCTGGCGCTGCCGCGCTATCTCGCCTCGGGCGTTTTCCCGACCGCAGCCTGCCGGCCCTATGTCCGCACGATCCGCTTCGAGATCGGTGAGACCGGCGGCCTCATCACCCATCACAGCATCGTCAATCTCACCAAAGGCCTCGAGCGGCTGGCGAAGGCCGGCCCGCCTGCGCCACTGCCTTACGGCTTCAACGCCGCGGCCAATTGCACGCTCGAAAAAGCCGGGCGCGGCTGACGCCCATCACTGCTTCAGCGAGTGGTACACCACGCGCATGAAATTCTTCGATTGCTGCTCGCCGGCCGCATATTTGGCGTCGAAGTCGGCGAAGGGCTTGGCCGCATAGATCTCGTCCTCGCTCTTGCCGTCGGCGATCAGCTTGGCCATGCGCGCGCGCACGGCGACCAGCATTGCGTGGAATTCCGCTACCTGCGCCTTGGTGGCGAGCGGGCCGTGGCCGGGCACGATCTTGGTGTTGTCATTCGCCAGCGCGAGATAGGCCTCGTTGGCCTTGATCATGCCGTCGATCGAGCCGCCGTTCATCCAATCGATGTTGGCGTAGCGGCCGTTGGTGAAGGTGTCGCCGGTGGACAGCACATTGGCGTCCGCGAAATAAACGTAGGTGTCGCCGCCTGTGTGCGCGTTCGCCGGATGCTTGAGCACGGCCTTGCGGCCCTTCACTTCCAGCACCGGGCCGGTGTCGCCGTCATAGGTCATCTTCGGCAGCGCCTCGGCCGCGACCGGTGGCACCTTCACGCCGGTGGTGTTGCTGGTGGTGCCGGCCGCGAGGTAATTGCGCTCGTTGATGTGGCCGACGACGGTGGCGCCGTCGGCGGCGAACTGCGCATTGCCGCCGGTGTGATCGCCGTGATGGTGCGTGTTGACGAGGAACTTGATCGGCTCCTTCGACACCGCCGCGATCGCGGCCTTGAGCTTGTCGTGCATCGGCGCGTGCTGCCCGTCGACCATGATGATGCCGTCGTCGCCGACCGCGACGGTCACATTGCCGCTGATGCCGTTCGACAGCATGTAGGTGCGATGGCCGAGCTCGACGGTCGTCACCGATACCTTCGACCAGTCCGGTCCGACCGGCGGTGTCGCTTGCCCTTGCGCGTTGGCAGCTTCGGCAAAACAGATGAATGCTGCGCTCAATGCAAGGCTGACGACGCGGATCATGCGGAATACCTCCCGTGGCGGCCGGTTCAGCCTCGCAGGCTAACAACCCCTCGCCAAGAATATTCCCGGTAAAAACGGCGCTAGCGCCAGCCACCACCGCCGTTCACATAGACCGTGTCCGCCGTCATGAACGGGCACGCGTCCGAGCACATGAACAGCACCAATTCACCGATCTCCTCCGGTTCGCCGAAGCGGCCCATCGGAATGTCGTCGAGGAAGCGCTTGAGCAATTCCGACGAGGAGGCGGCCGCCGCGGCGAACGCGGTCTTCACCGGCCCGGGCGAGATCGACAGGCAGCGGATATTGTCCTTGGCGAATTCGCGCGCGACGCCGAGCGTCATCGAATTCACCGCGCCTTTCGCCGCCGCGTAGTGCACCGAGGTGTTCGGCCCGCCGCGTTTGACCGCCATGCTGGCCACATTGACGATCACGCCGCCGCCGTTCTTGAGCATGTGCGGCAGCACCGCCTGCATGGCGTAGAACGTGCCTTTGAAATTGAGATTGAGCGTGCGCTCGAGCAGGTCGTCGTCGATGTCGAGGAATTTCGCGCGCTTGAGCGCGGCGCCGGCCGAGTTGAACAGGAAATCCACGCGGCCGAAGCCGTCGACCGCAAGCTGCACCATGTCGTTGACCGCCGCGCGACGGGTGACGTCGATGGTGAGCGCCAGCGCCTGGCTGCCGATGGCGTTGACTTTCTCCGCCGTCTCCTTGACGCCGGCCTCGTTGATGTCGGCGCATACCACGTTGGCGCCCTCGCGCGCGAAGATGAGCGCTGTGGCGCGGCCGATGCCGCTGGCGGCGCCGGTAATGACAATAGTTTTTCCCGAGAAATAATCCGGCGTTTTCGGCATGATCCGCTTTACTCCCCAATACAGCGCACAATATTGAACATTCCACGCGTTGCGGCGCGAGTGTATAGTCGAAAGGCGTTCTGGGGCGAGATGCCATGTTCGAAAAAATCGGCGGAGCCGTAACGGTCGCGCGTGCGGGGCTGCTTGCTTGTGCGGCTGTTTTCGTCGCGGCGCCGGCCGCAGCCGAGCTCGTGAACGAAAATCTGCTGGTCTCCGTGCCGGACGGCTACAAGGTCGATTTCAACGACAAATCGCCCAAGATGATGATCCAGGAAATGGTCCCGGCCGCCGAAAACGTGCACGGCTGGACCGAGATGGTCACCGTGCAGATATTTTTCGATCTCAAGGCGCCGCTGGACGAATTTCGCGCGCGCAGCGAAAGGCTTTGGGCCGACGCGTGCGCGAAAAGCATCTTCAACGACATCGCCAGTGTCACCGAGAACGGTTATCCGGTGCTGATCTGGCTGCAAACCTGTCCGCTCAACAAGGAAACCGGCAAGCCGGAAATCACCTTCTTCAAGGCGATCCAGGGCAACGACAGCCTTTACGTCGTGCAGAAAGCGTTCAAGTCCCAGCCGAGCAAAGAACAGATCGGGACCTGGATGAGGTTCTTGAAGAAGGTTTCCGTCTGCGACTCGCGCGTGCCGGATCGGGCCTGTCCCGCCACCAAGCAATAATCGCCGAGCCTGCCGATCAGGCGGCGCGGGCCGTTAGGTCGCCGGTTCCGCCGGCGCCTCGATCATTCGCCCTGCGGCATAGCCGGCGGCCGTGAGCTGGTAACGGTAGCGGTTGCGCTGGTCGATCGCGATCCAGTTGTTGGCAACCGCCTTGTCGATGCCGCGTCGGAAATCGCCGTCGCGCACGTCGGAGAAATAATTGCGCTGGAGCATGCCGCTCACCGGTATCCGGTGGCGCATGAAAATGCTGAGGATCTGACGGCCGACATCTTCATCGGAGGGGAGGCGGGGCATGGAACACCGGCGGTTGATGCGTGCGCGATAGGGTTATGCCAAAGCGCGCGTGTCGTCCTGCGGGCCAATGCACTTTCAAAAGTTATACCGGCTTTTTCCACTACCATCGCGCATGCGCACAGCGGCGGACGGCAGGAACCGCGGCGTTGGCGCCGTTCCGCGCTACGTCTCGGCCACTACACGGCTGCGCAGCGTGCCGATGCCGCTGATCTCGATCTCGACCGTGTCGCCCGGCTTGATGTTCGCGGGCACGCCGTCGGTGCCCATCCACATCACGTCGCCCGGCTCGATGGTGCAGTACTTCGACACTTCCGCGATGTAGGTCGCGGTGTCGAAGATCATGTTGTTGGTGGCGAAGCGGTTGGTCTCCTTGCCGTTGACCCGGATGGTCGTCTGCATGTCGGCGGGGTCGAGACCGGTCACAATCCACGGTCCCATCGGCTTGAAGGTGTCGGCGTTTTTGGCCCGCCAGAGGGTACGATCGCTGGCCTGCCAGCCGCGTTCGCTGACGTCGTTGCCGATGGTCCAGCCGAACACGTAGTCGAGCGCGTTCTCGCGCGAAACCTTGCGGCAGCGCTTGCCGAACACGGCAACCAGTTCGCCCTCGTACTGGAAATTGTCACCGGCGTCGGCCGGTTTCACGATGTTTTCCTCGTGCGCGATCAGCGCGTTGTTGGCGCGGTAGCCGATGTCCGGCCGCTTGGGGAACGAGGGCTCGGTGCCGCGCTTTTGCGCCATCTTGCGCACGTGGTCGGCATAATTGATGCCAACGCAGAAGAACGTTTGCGGCACCACCGGGATCAACAGCTTCACGCCGGCGAGCGGGTAGGAGCGGGCGGTGCGCTTGTGATCGGCGAACGGACTGCCGTCGACGGCGATAACCTTGTCGGCTTCGACCATGCCGTAGCCTGCCTTGCCGTCCTGCTCGAACCGGCACCATGTCGTCATTGCATGTCCCCGCATTACGTTTGATGCCGGACCATACTACGGGCGGGACCGGTTTGTGCTAGATGACGGCCGGAAACCGTTGCCTCAAGGAGTGTCCCAAGGAGTGCCCAATGGCTGTGCCGCCGATTGAATATGCCGACGCCTCACCGCAGGTGCGCGCGGTGTTCGACGACATCAAGAAATCCCGCAACGTGCCGGACGTGAACAATTTCTGGAAATATCTGGCGCGCGATCCGGCGACGCTCAAGCGCACCTGGGAGAGCATCAAGGAGATCATGGCGCCGGGCGCGCTCGATCCGCTCACCAAGGAAATGATCTATCTCGCGGTCAGCGTCACCAATGGCTGCGGCTATTGCATCGCCAGCCACACCGCGGCGGCGCGCAAGGCCGGTATGACCGAGGCCATGTTCGGGGAGGTTATGGCCGTCACCGGAATGGCCAATGAAACCAACCGGCTCGCCAACGGCTACCGGGTTCCCATCGATGCGGCATTCGAGTCCTAACCAGCCCTAACCAGAATATTGCGAAGCGGCGCCCAGCCGTGACAAAATAAAGAAAAGTGCGGCAAGCCCCCGGGGGAGATTGCGCATGTTCGACCATCCGATCGTCAACAAACTGCTGTGTGTCGCGCTGGTCGCGGCACTCATGCTGCCGCTCGGCCGCATGATCTTTCCGCACCTCGGCGACAGCCTGAGCGGCACGCAGTTCGAGGCAATCGAGGCGGTGGTCAGCGCGTCGCTCGGCTTTGGGCTCTCTTCGCTGTTCGGCTAGGCCGGCGCATTACTGCGATTTTTGTGGCGCGTTAGTCTGCTGCGCGCCGTTCTGTTGCGGCTTGGCATTGCCGGCCGGCGCAGGATTTTGGTTCTGCTGCGCATTGCCGCTCTTGCCGTTGTTCTGATCGCCGCTGCCCTGGCCGGTGGTCGTTGGCTTGCCGGCGGGCGCTTGCGCCGCGTTTTGCTGCTGCGGTTTGTTGCCGCTCGCCTGATTGGCCGGCTGTTGCTTTTGATTTCCTTGCTGTGGATTGGCCTGTTGCTGGTTGGCCTGCGGCTGGGTGGATTTGCCGGTCTCGCCCTGTTGCGGCGTTCCTTGCTGGGCCGCCTGCGGCGCGGCCTCGATCGCGGCCGTTTGCTGCTCGCCGGCCGTTTCGTCGCGCTGGTTGCTCAAGCCGTATAAAAACACCGCGAGGATGAACAGTGCCGCGACGAAGGTCGCCCCGATTTGCAGGCTGCTGGCGCGCTCTTCGGCCGGTTCCGCCGGATAAGTCCTGATGGGAATTCGCGTGGGCATAACGCTTCTCGCAAGGTGAGGGTGATATTCACCGTGACAACCCGCGACGAAATCGATTGGTTCCCGCAAGGGAAGCGCATCAGCCGCCGTAGGAAATGCCGCCCATGCGCATGCGCAAGCCCACGCCGCCGATGACGAGACGCGACAGCACCTCCATGTCCTTGGGCATATTGCGCCGCCACACGTCGAGCAGCAGGGCGACGCGGATTTCGTCACTGCGATTCCACACTTCGTGCGGATAGGTGTCGTCCCACAGCAGGCATTCGCCGTCGGCGAGCCGATGCTGCTCGCCGTCGATTTCCAGAATCGAGGCAGGCGCGCCGTCCGCGTCGCGCGGCATGGTCAGCATCAGGTGGAAGCGCAGGATACCGCGGAACGGGCCGCGGTGCTTCGGGATGTGCTTGCCGGGCGCGAGGAACGACAGCACGCATGAGACGACTTCCGGAGCATCCTTGAGCAGCGAGCCGATGGTCGGGCAGCGCTTGACGTTCTGCTCGATCTCGACGCCATAGGCTTTCAGGATGAACATGCGCCAGTCGCGGCCGTCGACCGTCGAGATGTCGGCCTGCGAGCCCATGATCTCGTGAAAGCGCGGCACCTTGTCGAGATTGCCGCGGATCGTCAGCGCGTCGCGGCGAACATCCTGCCAGCGCTCGGTGAAGCGTTCGGCGTTGGGGAAATATATGTCCGGATCGAGCACGGCCGGCGTATCGATGCGGCGGTCGTAGATCGATCGGACGACGTCGCAGGCGTGGTCGTAGAGGCTCAAGCTTTGCTCCCCCGTCGGGCGGTCTCCCTGCCGGGAACGATAAGCGTGCCGGTCGCGAGCCGTCCAGTCACTATCCTGTAAATTGGCCGGCATCCGTTGTGCCGCGAACCAGCCATGCGGCAGAGCATGCGCAAAACCGCAAGCCAGCATGGCTTCCGGATGCTATAGCCGCCTGAGATTCCAACCAGCCCGGCAAGTTTTGTCCCCAGAGAAGTCGCGATGCGCCTGAGCAATGCCGCAGTTGCGGCCGCCCCGATCCTGTTCGTGCTGTTGTGGAGCACCGGCTTCATCGGCGCGAAATTCGGCATGCCTTATGCCGAGCCGATGACTTTTCTCGCCGTGCGCATGCTGTGCGTGGTGCTGTTGCAGGGCATCATCGCGGTGACGAGCGGGGCGCGCTGGCCGAGCGCGCAAGAGACCGGACACAGCATGGTCGCGGGCTCGCTGGTGCACGCCCTCTATCTCGGCGGCGTTTTTCTCGCCATCAGCCAGGGCGTGCCGGCCGGAATATCGGCGCTGATCCCGGGCCTGCAGCCGATCATCGCCGCCACCATCGCCAATCGCTGGCTGGGCGAGAGGGTGAGCGGCCTGCAATGGTTCGGCCTCGCGCTCGGGCTCGCCGGCGTTGTGCTGGTGCTGCATGACCACGCCATCACCGGCGCCGGCTCGTGGATCGGCTGGACCGCGAGCTTTGCCTCGCTGATCGGGATTGCGCTCGGCACGCTCTATCAGAAGCGCTTCTGCGGCAACATCGACTGGCGCACCGGAAACTTCGTGCAATACCTCACAGCCGCGGCGCTGTTCTGGATCGCGGCGTTTCTGTTCGAGACGCGCGATATCCGCTGGACCGGTGAATTCATCTTCGCGATTGCGTGGCTGACGATCGTGCTGTCGATCGGCGCGGTAACGCTGATGTATTGGCTGATCCGCCGTTCGGCCGCGACCGGGTTTTCCAGCCTGTTCTATCTGGTGCCGGCGGTCACCGCGCTGTTCGCCTACGCGCTGTTCGGCGAGAAGCTCGACGTGCTGTCGCTTGCCGGCATGCTGGTCTGTGCGGTTGGCGTGTTTGTGGTCAGCCGCGGCGCAGCGAATACAGCGGCCGCGGGCGCGGCCGGGAAATAGCCGCGTTACTTCTCGCGCCGGTCGAGCACCATTTGCGTCTGCGTGACGATGGCGGCGAGCTTGCCGTCGCCGCGCGTGATACGCGTCTGCCACACCATCGTGCTGCGCCCGCGATGCAGCGGGGTGCATTCGGCCCTGGCGGTGTCGCCGATCGGAATGCCGGCAAAGAAGTTCGTTTTGCTCTCGATCGTCGTTGTTCCTTGCCCCGGCTTGAGATTGGCGGTGGTGGCGGTGCCGCCGAGATTGTCGGCGAACGACATGATGGCGCCGCCGTGCATGATGCCGTGACGGTTGTTGAACTCCTCGCGCGCGTAAAGCTCGGCGGTCACGCGCTCCGGCGACACGTGCGTCACCTTGATGCCCATGAACTGGGCGAAGGGCGGTTGTTTTTCGGCGTCTTCGATCATGGCAATCGCTCCAGCCATTGCGTCGCGAGTGAAATGTCTTTTTGCGTGAGATTGTGCCCCGCCGGCAAGGTCTCGTGCGTCAGGTCGGCGCCGGCGGCCTTGAGCACGGCGGCGAGCCGGTTAGCGCCGGCAAGCGGGATCATCGGATCGGTGGCGCCGGACAAGAGAAGCACCGGAACGGATGTGAGATCCGGCGGCGTCTGCGGCTCGAGCGGCAGCGTCGCGCGCAGCAACACCGCGCCGGCAAGCGTGCCGGGATGCGCGAGAAGGAGCGCGGCCGCGATATTCGCGCCGTTTGAGAACCCGACCGCGACCGGCTTTTCCAGCTTGTAGGCGGCGCGGGCGCGCGCGATGAACTCGGCGAGCTCCTGCGCGCGCGCCTTGATATCCTCGACGTCGAACAGGCCTTCCGCGAAGCGCCTGAAGAAGCGCGCCATGCCGTTCTCGTTGACCTTGCCGCGCGGCGACAGCAGCGCCGCACCGGGCGAAAGACGTTCGCCCAGCGGCACGAGGTCGTCCTCGTCGCCGCCGGTGCCGTGCAGCAGCAAAAGCGGCGCAAGGCCGGGCCGCGTGGCCGGAATGAAGCGGTGAATGAAGCCGAGATCGTCCATGGAAAAAACAAAGGCGCGGGGAAGGCCCGCGCCCTTGTGGCATAAACTGTGGCTCGCGTCAGCCGCGCGGCTGCGGCACCACGCGGATATACGGCTTCGGCGACTTCCAGCCCTGCGGATAGAGCTTCTTCGCCTCGTCCTCGGTGATCGCGCCGCCGAGGATGACGTCCTCGCCTTGCTTCCAGTTCGCCGGCGTCGAGACGCGGTGCTTCGCGGTGAGCTGGAGCGAGTCGAGCACGCGCAGCACCTCGTCGAAGTTGCGGCCGGTCGACATCGGATAGACCAGGATCAGCTTGATCTTCTTGTCCGGGCCGATGATGAAGACGTTGCGCACGGTCTGGTTATCGTTCGGCGTGCGGCCTTCCGACGTTCCGTTGGTCGAGGCGGGCAGCATGCCGTAGGCCTTGGAGATTTTCAGGTCGGTGTCGCCGATCATCGGATAGTTCACCGCCGAGCCGGTGACGTCCTTGATGTCGCCCGCCCATTTCTTGTGGTTCTCGACCGGATCGACCGAGAGACCGATGATCTTGGCATTGCGCTTGTCAAATTCCGGCTTCAGGCGCGCCATGGTGCCGAGTTCCGTGGTGCACACGGGCGTGAAATCCTTCGGGTGCGAGAACAACACACCCCAGGAATCGCCCAGCCACTCGTGAAAGCGGATTTTTCCTTCGGTCGTTTCCGCCTCGAAATCGGGGGCGGTGTCGTTAATTGCCAATGCCATGATTATCCTCCAAAACTTGCTCAGCTTTCACCAATGACGCTGAAATCAGGCCTTTAATATAGGCATCCCGGCCAAGCGCCGATAGGGAGCCCATAAAAGAGTATCGATCGTCTATCGGCGTGCGCGCGCGTAAAACAATGCTTCGGCGTCAGGTGCGTGAAAGGAAAGGATTTTTCATCAGATCGAGCCGCTTCGCTAGATAGCGCGGCGACAAGACAGTAATGTTGCCCAGAGCAACCGCCCAACGGTAAGTTTTACAGGCCACAACCTCCCCGCATGTTCAAGCGTATCCTGATTGCCAACCGCGGCGAGATTGCCTGCCGGATCGTCAAAACCGCACGCCGAATGGGTATCGAGACGGTGGCCGTCTATTCGGAAGCCGATCGCGACGCCTTGCATGTGGCGATGGCCGACCAGGCTGTGCCGATCGGGCCGCCGCCCGCCGCCGAAAGCTATCTCTCGATCGAGAAGATCGTCGCCGCCTGCAAGGCGACCGGCGCGCAAGCGGTGCACCCCGGTTACGGATTTCTCTCAGAGCGCGAGGCGTTTCCCAAAGCACTCGAAGCCGCCGGTATCATTTTCATCGGGCCGAACGCCAAAGCGATCGCCGCGATGGGCGACAAGATCGAATCGAAGAAGGCGGCGGCCGCGGCGAAAGTTTCCACCGTGCCCGGCCATCTCGGCGTCATCGTCGACGAGAAGGAAGCGGTGAAGATCGCCGATGAGATCGGCTATCCAGTGATGATCAAGGCGTCGGCCGGCGGCGGCGGCAAAGGCATGCGCATCGCGCACTCCAAGGCCGAGGTCGCGGAAGGTTTCGTGCGCGCGCGCTCGGAGGCGAAGTCGTCCTTCGGCGACGACCGCGTGTTCATCGAGAAGTTCATCACCGATCCGCGCCACATCGAAATCCAGGTGCTCGGCGACAAGCACGGCAATGTCATCTACCTCGGCGAGCGCGAATGCTCGATCCAGCGCCGCAACCAGAAAGTCGTGGAGGAGGCGCCGTCGCCGCTCATCGACGAGGCGACGCGCAAGAAGATGGGCGAGCAGGCGGTCGCGCTGGCGAAAGCGGTCGGCTACGACAGCGCCGGCACCGTCGAGTTCGTCGCCGGCCAGGACAAGAGCTTTTATTTTCTGGAGATGAACACGCGGCTGCAGGTCGAGCACCCGGTGACCGAGCTCGTCACCGGCATCGATCTGGTCGAGCAGATGATCCGCAGCGCCGCGGGCGAAAAGCTCTCGCTCAAGCAGGCCGACGT
>JBAUHH010000503.1:0-5481 GCA_049680165.1 Pseudolabrys sp. | reverse complement strand
AGTGTTCTTGCCGAGGCATCGTTGTTCGCACCCGCCGGTCCTTGCCGCTATTTCCCGACGCAGAAGTCGCGGAAGATCACGTCGAGGATATCCTCGACATCGACCCGGCCGGTTAGCTTGCCGAGCGCATGCGCCGCGCTGCGCAGCTCCTCGGCCACCAGATCCTCGCGGCCTGCGACGTCCTTGCTGGATGCGCGCTCGAGCGCCCGGACTGTCGCTTCCAGCGCCCGGCGGTGGCGCTCGCGCGTCACCAGCGCCGGTTCGCCGCTGAGCCAAGCTTCGGCTTGCGCGCCCAAGGCCGCGAGCAAGACGTCGAAGCCGGCCCCACCCAACGCTGAAAGACTGAATACCTGCTCATTACTATCGAATGTTGGTTCATTTCTATTCGTTAACCATTTGTTAGCCACGTTTGATAAGGCTTTATTAGGACTGAATTTACCTCCGTTCTTATCATTATACGTCACATTGGATTCATTCTTACCAGAAACGAGGTCGATCTTGTTAATGACCCGCCATACCGCCTGTTCATGCCCGAAATCATGGTTAACGGAGCCCGATTCGGACGCGTCAACGACCCACAGCACCAGGTCCGCCGCCCTGGCGCGCTCGCGCGCGCGCTTAACGCCTTCCTGTTCGACCGAATCCTGGCTCTCGCGGATGCCAGCGGTATCAAGCAACGTTACCGGATAGCCGTTGAGGTCGAGATGCACCTCGATCACGTCGCGGGTCGTGCCAGCATAAGGCGACACGATCGCCGCCTCGCGCCGCGCGATCCGGTTCAAAAGCGTCGATTTTCCTGCATTGGGCGGCCCCGCGATCGCTACCACCAGGCCCTCGCGCAGCCGCTCGCCGCGTCCCGCGTCGGCCAGTGCCCCAGTGATCTCCTCGGCCAATGACCGAGCCGCCGCGAGCGCGGGCGCGATCAGGTTCGCTGGCACATCGCCTTCGTCGGAGAAATCAATGCCGGCTTCAACCAGCGCCAGCGTCTCGATCAGCTTCTGCCGCCAGCTTTCCGCGCGCTCGCCGAGCAAGCCCTTCATCTGCCGGAATGCCTGACGCCGCTGCGCCTCAGTCTCGGCCATCACCAGATCGGCGAGGCCTTCGACCGCGGTCAGGTCGAGCTTGCCGTTCTCGAAGGCGCGGCGGGTGAATTCGCCGGCCTCGGCCGGGCGCAGTCCGTCAATGGCCGACAGCGCGGCCAGCGTCGCCGCGATCACCGCGCGGCCGCCGTGCAGTTGCAGCTCGGCGGTGTCCTCGCCGGTCTCGCTGTTGGGGCCGGGAAACCAGAGCGCCAGCGCCTCGTCGATCAGCTCACCGGTTTTCGGGTCGCGGATGCGCGCGAAGGCGCCCTTGCGCGGCTCGGGCACGCGGCCAATGACCGCCTTGAGCGCGGACGCGGCCATTGGTCCGGAGATACGGATGACGGCAATCGCCGCCGGCGGCCGGCCGGACGAGAGGGCGAAGATCGTGTCGCGAGGGGCATCGGACATTGCGGCGCAAGCAAGCGCCGCGGGGAGGGCGGGTCAAGGGTATTCCCCTCTTGTGACAACAAACGGCATAAGCGACGCGCGCGGCCGATGATCAATCGTGGGCCGATTCCATGAGCTGCTGGAATTCGTCGGAGGTGCAACCGCCTTCGCGGCGTGACATTAGCCATTCCCCCTGAAACGGTTTAGGGTCCAGGCACGGTTAAGCAAAATGCCGGTCTGAGAATTGCTCAAAACTGGCGACGAGCCGAAGCCGGTACTTCCAAAAAATCGGCAATTCAGCGCCATCGGTCGGCACAATTCTTTCTCATCAACCCAGGGGGAAATATCATGATCCGCAATCGGAAATTCTTTGCCTATCCGTTATGTGTGACTTTGGGATTGCTACCGGCTCTCGCTAGCGCCAACGCAGCTTGCGCTCTTGCTGGCACTTGGCAATTTTTCGCGATAGAGGGCTCGTCACCAAGTATCAAAGACGTTGCCACACAAGTCGGAAGCCCCAATAACAAGGCATCAGTGCAGATCAACAGTTTTCCGCTTACGGGCACGCCCTATCGGAATAACACTGCAAACGTAATTCAGTGCACTCTCACCGTCGCAGCGAATGGCAACTTTACCGGGCCCTGCACGTCGTTTGGTGTGGTGGCTAATAGCAACGGACCGGGCACAGTCAGCGGCACGTTTGCATTGAGCAGTTGTAATTTGACTGGGACAATAAACGTTGCCGGCGAGCCACCTGCGGTCACGATCCAACGCGGTCGCATCAATAGCAACAGCACCGGGGGTTCGGGCATCGCGACGAAAGGCGCAGGAGACGTTTTGTATTTTACCTTGGTGAAGTGATGGGGTCTTTGCTGTTGGCATCCGCAAGACAGGCCGACAATTCGCTGCACCACAGTTCGGCTACACCCGTTGCGGACAGCGGCCTGGGACACTAAAAAATATCTTCCTAAACTTTCCGCACACAGGATCATCCGTCCCGCGGCAATTAGTTTACGCCGCGGTGGCAGGCGCGACCTGAGCGCAGTCTCTGAAGGCAAAATAGAAGGCGCGGCGGGTCGCGCGCTGGCCGGAAATACGCACGACGCCGATCGCCGCCGGCGGCCGGACGAAGGAGAGGGCAAGGTTGTGCGCCAGACGCGCCCGGTGCTCCGTATTTCAACACCATTTTTACTTGTTTGGCGGCCAAACCCTCATTTTAGTGACCGGCAGGGGCGTACGGAGCGGCGCAAATCTGCGCTGCAATTTTTGAAATCTGGGGGTCCAATGAAATCGTTCGTTACGACGTTCGCACTCGCGACAGCGCTGGGTGCGCTTGCTTCAGGTTCGGCCACCGCCGCGGCCGTGCCCTATCAGGCCCAAGTCCTGATCAGCGCGTTCCACTGCACATCAGGATGGTGCACGGCGACATTCCCGGCCGTGCCGGCGGGAAAGACACTCACGGTAAACGACACGTCCTGCATTTTCACCGTCAACGGGTCGTTCATCGACGCACAACTGCAATGGAATGTCGGCGCCGTTCCCTATTATTTCGGCCTGACGTCACAGTGGCAACGCGCAAACGGCGGCAACATCAACGGCACGTTCGGCTCGCACGCAACCTTCACTGTCGCCGCAGGCAAAAAGGTCCAGGCGGTGACCCAGATCACGGGCAGCCTGCTCGGCGCGCACTGTGAAATGTTCGGCACCCTGAACTAGGGCCACGACGCAGCGAATCGTCGTGCCGCGCTCCGGCCGTTGGCCCGCGGTCCAATAGGCGGCGGGGATAGAAAGGCGCAGGCTTGATCTCGTCCCCTTCACTTTCCGGAGACGAGACATGAAACGCATTCTTCTCGCCGCCTTGATCGCTGCCTTCGCCGCCGGCTCCGCGTTCGCGCAATCGTGCGAAACCAAAGCCGTCGGCAAAGACGGCAAGGTGCTCGCGGGCGCAGCGAAAAGTAGCTTCGTCGCCAAATGCAAGCGCGACGCCTGCGCCGGCAAAGCCATGAGCAAGGACGGCAAGCCGCTCGCGGGTGCCGCCAAGAACAGCTTCATGGCGAAGTGCGAAAAAGACGCCTGACGCCGCGCGTCAAGGAAACCCCGACCGCGACCGAGTTGGACCACGGTCCAATCGACCGGGCGCGCACAAGCATGCAAGATTCCGATTTTGAAGGAAACGCGCCATGAAAAAGCTCGCGCCGATTCTGATTTCAGCACTCGCCATTTTCTCGACGCCTTCGCTCGCGCAAAATCGCACCGAGGCCGGCACGCTCAACTGCAAGATGGGTCCGACGGTCGGATTGATCGTCGGCTCGGTGCAGCGCATGTCTTGCACGTTCAGCACCAGGTCGGGACGGCACGAGCACTACGACGCAACCTTCCGGCGCCTCGGCCTCGATCTCGGCGTGAAAGCCGGCGGCCGCATGGTGTGGGCGGTCTATGCGCGCACCAACGCGCTGGGGCCGCGGTCGCTGGCCGGCACCTATGTCGGCGCCAGCGGCGATATCTCGCTCGGGCTGGGCGTCGGCGCCAACGCGATGGCCGGCGGCTCAGGGAATACCATCACGCTGCAGCCGCTGTCGGTCCAAGGGCAGGTCGGCGTCAATGTTGCACTCGGCGCCGCGGGATTCCGGCTGCGTTAGAAGCAATTTGAACGATCGCGGCGGCTAGTTGGACCACGGTCCAATCGACTGCGAGTGCTGTCTTTTCGGAAAATGCCCGTTCGTCCCTGATGCGCCCATTTTCGGGAGAACATGGCCATGAATAAACTGCTCGCGCGATCGCTGGCGATCAGTCTGATGGCGGCGCTTGCACAACCCGCCGGCGCGCAAACCCAACAGGCCCCCGCGCCCGCAACCACGCCGTCGCAGGATCTGCTCAAGGCCGAGGAGCTCGATCAGCTCCTTGCGTCAATCGCGCTTTATCCCGACGCGTTGCTGTCCGAGGTGCTGATGGCGTCGACCTATCCGCTCGAAGTGATCGAGGCGAGCCGCTGGGCCGACGCCAACAAAAACCTCAAGGACGCGCAGCTCAAGGCCGCGGCCGACAAGCAGAGCTGGGACGACAGCGTCAAGTCGCTCACCGCGACGCCGTCGGTGCTGCACATGATGAGCACGCAGTTGTCATGGATGCAGAAGCTCGGCGACGCGGTGCTGGCGCAGCAATCCGACGTGATGGACTCGGTGCAGCGGCTGCGTGCGCGCGCGCAGGCCCAGGACAAATTAAAGAGCACGAAGGAGCAGAAGGTCTCGACCAAGACGGAAGCGAACAAGCAGGTGATCGTGATCGAGCCGAGCGAGCCGAACACGGTCTACGTGCCGTACTACAATCCGTCCGTCGTTTACGGCGACTGGCCGTATCCGGCCTATCCGCCGTACTACTATCCGCCGCCGGCCGGCTATTACGGCTATTACGGCGGCGCGGCCATCGCGACCGGCATCGCGTTCGGCGTCGGCATCGCGGTCGGCGCCTGGGCGGCGGGCGGCCGTTACTGGGGCGGCGGCTTCGGCTGGGGCGGCAACAACATCAACATCAACCGCCAGACCAACATCAACAACATCAACAACAACTGGCGCCATAACCCCGCGCATCGCCAGGGCGTGCGCTACAACAACGCGAAGGTCGCGAACCAATTCAACCGCGGCAACGCGGTCCGCAACAACGCGGGAAACCGCATGGACTTCCGCGGACGCGACGGCCAGCGTCCAAACGCCGGCGGCGGCAACAGGCCCGCGAACGCAGGCAATCGCCCCAGCAACAAACCGGCGAATGCAGGCAATCGTCCCGGCAATAAACCCGCGAACGCCGGAAACCGCGCTGGCAATAAAAAACCCGCGAACGCCGGCAATCGCGGCGGCAACAGGCCGGCGAACGCAGGCAATCGTGGCGGCGGACGCGACAACGCTTTCGGCAATTCAGGCGGCGGTGGCCGCGCGGCGATGGCGCAAAGCCAGCGCGGCCACGCGAGTCTCGGCGGCGGCGGCGGACATTCGAGCTTTGCCGGGCGAGGCGGTGG
>JBAUHH010000502.1:0-4560 GCA_049680165.1 Pseudolabrys sp. | reverse complement strand
ACCGCGCCGTTGTAATAGCGGCGGGCCATTTCAATATCCGTTTCGAGTTGAGCGAGCTGCTGCTGCAGCGCGAGGAAATTGGTGCTCGCCTTCAGGTCGGGGTAGCTCTCGGCGACCGCAATGAGCTTGCCGAGCGCGAGCGACAGGGCGCCTTCAGCCTCGGCACGGCGTCCGACATCTCCCGCCGGCAAGGCGCGCGCCTGCCCGCGCAAGTCAGTCACCTGCCGCAGCACATTGCTTTCGTGCGCCGCATAGCCTTTGACCGCCTCCACCAGATTGGGAACGAGATCGGACCGGCGCTTGAGCTGGACGTCGATGCCGCTCCACGCCTCATTGGCCATCTGGCGCGTGCGCACCAGCCGGTTGAAGACAACGGCCACGTAAACGACCGCAGCCGCGACAATCAACGCAATGATCCAGGTCAGCATGGTGATTTGCCCGAGCGCCCGACGGTAGCCCCCGCCCTCACCGTTGGGAAATCAAATGTACCGGCGCGGATATAAATTCAGGCTTTGATATTGCCGCCGCCCTCGGTTGCGAGCCAGGCTTCGCCGCAGCCTTTGGCGAGTTCGCGCACGCGCAGAATGTAGCTCTGCCGCTCGGTCACCGAGATCACGCCGCGCGCGTCGAGCAGGTTGAATACGTGGCTCGCCTTGATGCACTGGTCGTAGGCCGGCAGCGCCATCAAATGGCGCTCCTTCTTGCCGCCTTCCCAGCCGGCTTCGAGATATTTCTTGCACGCCGCTTCCGCCATCTTGAACTGCTCGAACAGCATCGCGGTGTCGGCGAATTCGAAATTATGCCGCGAATATTCCTGCTCGGCTTGCAGGAACACGTCGCCGTAAGTGACCTTCTTCTCGTCGGTGCGCCCATTGAAGTTGAGCGCGAACACGTTGTCGACGCCCTGCACGTACATCGCCAGCCGCTCCACGCCATAAGTCAGCTCGCCCGCAACCGGCGAAACCTCGAAGCCGGCGACCTGCTGGAAATACGTGAACTGCGAGACCTCCATGCCGTCGCACCAGCATTCCCAGCCGAGCCCCCAGGCGCCGAGCGTCGGGCTCTCCCAGTCGTCCTCGACGAAGCGGATGTCGTGCACTTTTGAATCGATGCCGATCGCGGCAAGCGATTTGAGATACAGGTCCTGAATGTCCGGCGGCGACGGCTTCAGGATCACCTGGAACTGGTAATAGTGCTGCAGCCTGTTCGGATTCTCGCCGTAACGGCCGTCCTTCGGCCGGCGCGAGGGCTGCACGTAAGCGGCATTCCACGGCTTCGGCCCGAGCGCGCGCAGCGTGGTCGCCGGGTGAAAAGTCCCCGCGCCCACTTCCATGTCGTAGGGCTGCAGGATGACGCAGCCCCACTCCGCCCAATACTTTTGCAGGGCGAGGATGAGGCCCTGGAACGAGCGCGCCGGGTCAAGGCTGTCCCGACGCGAGCGATCTACGGCAAGAAGGTCAACTTCAGCCATCTGCGAAAACTGATTGTTAAGCACGGAGAGAGGCCGGACCGTATCGGCGGCCCTTTGGAGGGTCAAGCCGGGCCGGAATTTACGAGATTTTGAACCAAAGACGGTACGACTGCGACCAACAAGAACAAAGCGATTGGCGTCGTACAGGGGCTTTCAATGCTGACTTTCCAACTCGTTGGCTTCGCGCTTCTGGCGCTGTTTTTCGGCGCGATGATCACCGACAGCCATCACACCGCCCGCCGTTAAGACGGCGCGCGCCGCTTAAAAATTCTTGCCGATGCGGGCTACAGCCGGAATTCGCCGGTCACGGGATCGCGGCGCAGCGTGCGGCGATTCGTTTCCGGGATGCGCACGCGCTTGGCCTGATCGAGCTCTTCGTTGATCCGGCGAACTTCCTTCACAACCCAATGCACCATCACCGCGCCGCCGAGCGCGACGAGCGTCCATTTGACCAGCGGCGTTAAGAAAATCGGCGGCATCGGAATCTCCGTGCGTATATCAGGCGCCCAAAGGTCGGGTGTGAACAAGGCATTTTCGGGGCTACCCTGGGCGATGTAAGCTCCGCCAAAAGGTGGGAGGACACCAATGACAACAAGCTCTAAAGCCAAATGGGCATTATCGGCGCTGGCCGCCATAGCCCTGTTCCCGGCATTCTGGATCGGACAGGCCGCCGCGCAGACGTGGCCGAGCCGGCCAGTACGGTTGATCGTCACGCTCGGGCCCGGCAGCGGCGTCGATATCGGCGCGCGGCTGTTCGCGGACAAGCTGTCGGCCAAATGGGGCCAATCGGTCGTGGTCGAGAACCGCCCCGGCGGCGACGGCATGGTGGCCATCACGAGCTTCCTCAGCGCGCATGACGACCACGTGCTGCTGGTGTCGCCGGTGAGCTCGTTCACCGCGCATCCCTACTTCCACGACAAGCTCCCTTACGACCAGAAAGATCTCATTCCGATCGCGCGCATCACCAAGACGGTCGTCGCGGTCAGCGTGCCGACCTCGCTCAACGTCAATTCGCTGAAAGAGCTGGAGGCGCTGGCGCGTGCCAAGCCGGGCGAACTGAACTGGACCACCGCCACCGGCTTCACCGACTTCGTGTTCGCCGGCTTCCTGCACACGGTCGGCTTGAAGATGGCGAAGGTGCCGTACAAGAATCCGGTCAGCGCGGTCACCGACCTCGCGCAAGGGCGCATTCAGGTCTACATGCCGGCCTACGCCATCGTGCGGCCACAGGTCGCCGCCGGCAAAGTCAAGGTGCTCGCCGTGACCAACCATCAGCGTGCGCCCGCGCTCCCCGACGTCCCGACCGCGGTTGAGGCTGGCTATCCGTCGCTCGAGTTCGATGGGCTGGTCGGCCTGTTCGGGCCGCCCGGAATTTCCGACGAGGTGCGCAAACGCATCGCTGACGACATCAAGGCGGTCGCCGCCGATCCCGTGATCGTGGAAAAGTTGACCGCGACCGGACAGATCGTCAGCCCCGGCGACAGCAAGGAATTCGCAGAGTCGATCGCGCAGCAGCGCGCGCAAGTCGCCGCGGTGGCGAAATTGTTCGGCAACAAGCCGGTGCAATAAGCGCGCCCGCCTATCCCTAACCGTTCGTCCCCGCGAAAGCGGGGACCCATATCTTTTCCGCTTGCAACTCTGGATTCCCGCTTGCGCCGGAATGAACGGAGTATTGGCCCGCCGCAGTGCCTCTTACAGTCCGTACCGCGACCACCAGGCGCGCGCTTCCAGCGCCGACACCAGTTCGTCGGCAAGCCCCGGCTGCCGCGTCAAGTCATCGAGCGCGCCGACGCCGGGCAATTTGCGGCCGAGCCAGCTCTTGTCGGCCGAGACCAAAGGCGTGCGCACCTTGTCGCCAAAACGCGCGCGCAAATCCGAGCGCAGATCGCCGACACGGTCGATCAGGCCGAGCTCGAGCGCGGTTGGCGCGGTCCAGTACTCGCCCGAGAACAGCGTTTTGTCGGCCCCCTCTAATTTCTTGCCGCGACTCTCCTTCACCAGCGCGATGAAGCGTTCGTGAATGTCCTTCTGGATCGCCTTGAGCTTTTTCACGTCCTCCGGCTTTTCCGGCAGAAACGGATCGAGCATCGCCTTGCGGTCGCCCGACGTATAAAGCCGCCGCTCGATGCCGAGCTTCTCGATTGCCTTGTCGAAGCCGAACGTGCCGCCGACGACCCCGATCGAACCGACGATGGAGAACTGGTCGCTGACGATCTCGTCGGCGGCGCAGGCGATCATGTAACCGCCGGACGCGCCCACATCCTCGACATATGCGATCGCGGGAATCTTCTTTTCCGCCGACAATTGCCGGATGCGGCGATAGATCAGGTGCGATTGCGTGGGTGAACCGCCGGGCGAATTGATCGACAGCGCCACCGCGCGCGCATTGCTTATCGAAAAAGCGCGCTCTAGCGAGCGCGCGGAGGTCGCAAGCGACAGACCCGGCCGCAACGGCGTTCCCATGCCGATGATGCCAGTGAGCCGGACCACCGGCACGACCGGCGTGCCAGAGCGGAAGCGCGCCGGCACCAGCGGGCCCAGGAAGTCGAGCGCGCGCTTGAAAATATCGGGGAGCGGCTGGCTGGCGGCGGTGGCCATGGGAACCAATTAGGGCGACGCAACGCGTAAGTAAAGCGACACCGTTGCGGAATTAAATTTGCGTAACTGATGAGCACGATCACACAGCCGCGTACCGCCGAGCGGTCAAATTGTCGCGAGCGCCGCACGGCCGCCAGAAATTGCACATTTTTTAACTTTGGAATGGTCTTTGCGTAGCGGAGACGGCCGTCCGTTGTGGACGCGTAACAAGGGCAAGAAAATGGATCCCAAACTCACCGTGCTGTTCGTGCTTATCGGCACGATCATTGGGCTTTCGAAGCTCGACGACGAAATCCTCGGCCGCATGAAGAATCAATTGGTGCGCCGGTCATGGCGCGGAATTGTGCCCGGGCGGCGCAAATCCTGAACACGCCGCGCGCCCTCAGAGCGCCGCAAGTATTAACGTCTCTCCCCCACGCAATACCGCCTCGGCGGCCTCGCTCGGCCGTCCGCTCGCGTCGTTGAGGCAAAGTACCGGATAATCCTTGCGG
>JBAUHH010000501.1:0-1509 GCA_049680165.1 Pseudolabrys sp. | reverse complement strand
GTGCCAACCTAAGCGGGATCGCCGGGACAAGCCCGGCGATGACAAGAGGAGAAACGGTCCATGCGTATGTTCCAGGTCTGTACCTGCGGCGAGCCGTTGCAGCTCAGGGAGCAGCCGACGCCGAAACCGGCCGGCACCGAAGTGCTGCTGAAGACATTGGCGGCGGGCGTCTGCCACAGCGACCTGCATCTTTCCGACGGCTGGTTTGATCTCGGCGGCGGCAAGCGCATGAGCCTGCAAGACCGCGGCATGAAGCTGCCGGTCACGCTCGGTCACGAAAATGTCGGCGAGGTGGTTGCGGCGGGGCCGGACGCCAAGGGCGTCAAGATCGGCGCGCGCGTGCTGGCGCATCCGTGGATCGGCTGCGGCACCTGCGCGGTGTGCCAGACCGGCAGCGAAAATCTCTGCCGCGCCATGCGCAGCCTCGGCGTGTTCATCAACGGCGGCTATGCCGACTACATCATGGTGCCGCATCCGCGTTATCTGTTCGACATCGGCGATCTGCCGGCCGAAAAGGCGGCGCCGCTCGCCTGCTCGGGCGTCACGACATACGGCGCGTTGAAGAAGGTGCCGACGCTCACCAGCGAGCCGACCGTGATCATCGGCGCCGGCGGGCTCGGGCTGATGTGCCTCGCGCTGCACAAGGCGATGGGCGGGCACTCGGCGATCGTCGTCGACATCGATCCGGTCAAGCGCGAAGCCGCAAAGAAAGGCGGCGCGAAGCTAACGGTCGACGGCAACGCGGCGGACGCCGTGAAGCAGATCGTCGACGCCACAAACGGCGGAGCCTGGGCGGTGATCGATCTCGTCGGTTCGTCTGCGAGCGCGCGGCTCGGCTACGACAGCCTGATCAAAGGCGGCAAATACATCATCGTCGGCCTTTACGGCGGTGACCTTACGGTATCGCTGCCGCCGATTCCGATGCGCGCCTTGACGATACAAGGCTCCTATGTCGGCAGCTTGCCGGAGATGAAGGAACTGATCGATCTCGTGCGCCGCACCGGCCTACCGCCGGTTCCGGTGGCGACGCGCCCGCTCGACGACGTCAACAAAGTGATGGATCAGCTGCGCGCCGGCAAAGTGGTTGGCCGCGTGGTGCTGACGCCGGCGTGATTTGAACGTCACCGCGCCGGACTTTAAAATAGCGGCACGGTGTTTCGTATCCGGATTCCGGGACACGCTTTGTTCGCGGAATCCATCAGATTAAAGAATGGAGACAATCTTGGACGCTAATGAATTGCGCGCCATGCAGGCGCCGATCAAGGATCGCTACAAGAGCGAGCCGAAGGCCGCCTACATCACACTCAAGGCCAAGGGCACGCTCGATGACACCAACATCGCCTGCAAGGTTGAAACTGGCCGCGCGCTCGCAACCGCGGGCCTGCATCCGGCGACCGGCGGTTCCGGCCTCGAATTGTGCTCGGGCGACATGCTGCTCGAGGCTTTGGTCGCCTGCGCCGGCGTCACCATCAAGGCGGTGTCGACCGCGCTCGATATTCCGCTCAGGTC
>JBAUHH010000500.1:0-11509 GCA_049680165.1 Pseudolabrys sp. | reverse complement strand
GATCCGCTGCATCAACCGGCTCGAGGAGCATCAGCAGGGCCGCATCATCATCGATGGCGTCGAGCTCACCAACGATCTGAAGAAAATCGACGAGGTGCGGCGCGACGTCGGGATGGTGTTTCAGCATTTCAACCTGTTTCCGCACCTGACCGTGCTTGAAAACTGCACGCTGGCGCCGATCTGGGTGCGCAAGATGCCGAAGAAGGACGCCGAAGAGATCGCGCAGCACTATCTGCGGCGGGTGAAGATCCCGGAGCAGGCCGCAAAATATCCGGGTCAATTATCCGGCGGCCAGCAGCAGCGCGTCGCCATCGCGCGCGCTCTCTGCATGAACCCGAAAATCATGCTGTTCGACGAGCCGACCTCGGCGCTCGATCCGGAAATGGTCAAGGAAGTGCTCGACACGATGGTGGCGCTCGCCATGGACGGCATGACCATGCTGGTCGTCACGCATGAAATGGGCTTTGCCCGCCAGGTGGCGAACCGCGTGATCTTCATGGACGCGGGTCAGATCATCGAATCCAACGCGCCGGACGAGTTCTTCAATCATCCGCAACACGAGCGGACGAAGCTGTTCCTCAGCCAGATTTTGCACTAGGGCGCCCCGGAAGACCGACATTCTTCGCCCCCGCCGTATTCAGCAACTACCGGCGACCAAAAAAGTCAAAGAAATCGCGCCGCAGAAAGCGAAGCAGCCAACTCCTGGGGCTATGCGTCGGTTGAACCGACGGGATTTCAGTATGCACCCGCGGGGCCGACCCGAATAGGCCGCGATATCTTATGATACTCGCGATCAGCGGATTCCATTCGATGAGAGCTTGCTCGACCTCTTGCTCCATATAACCTGATACGATCTCAGGAGGGGGCGCATAAACTTCCGGCATCGATTTCGAAAGGTCCGTATCGCCGAGGACATTCCATTTCGTAGCGCCACCCATGTGCGGCGAACTTAAACCGTAAACGACCCGCCGGATACGGCTCTCGCGAATAGCGAAGGAGCACATCGCACAGGGCTCCGCATTTATATAAATCTCGCAGTCGTCGAGACTGACCGTTGCGAGCGCTTTTTGCGCCAGGGAAATAGCGACAATCTCGGCGTGTCGCGTCACATCATGGTCGTGACTCACTCGGTTCATCGATTCGGCTACTATTTTGCCATGACGACAAATGATGGCAGCGTAGGGATATTCGCCAGATTTGCCGGACGCCTTGGAAAGATCGATACAGCGCGCCATCATGAGACGATCGAATGTCTGCGCATTCATTCACGCGGTCTCCGACTATCTCGCTCAACCTGATTGCTCGCGGTCCACTCTGATTGGGCCATAGTAGGCGACACTGCTGGACGATGCGAGCACCTGAAGCGTCCCAAGTCGCTGGGAACTCGGCGTCCCGTCTGCCGTTATCTATCGCTGCAAATCATGGATCGAATGATGAGCGATAGTCTGCGGACATCCACGCTAACACTTCGCGGCGCACTAAGAAAATCGGCGACCGGCGTCGTTTTGGGCCTTCTTCATTTCATCGGCTACTATGCGTTACTGAAGCGCTCAGGCACGCGCCTGGCCCGTATTGCGGAATTCGATCTGACCATCCGCCCAACAGTTTATGATCCGCGCTACTACCGCGCGCCGGCGTATTTTGCCGAATTCATTGACCGGCTTAATCTTTCCGGCAAAACAGTCGCCGACGTGGGTACAGGTTCGGGTATCCAGGCCCTGGCGGCTGCCCGGGCGGGTGCATCGACCGTTGTGGCGATCGATGTTAATCCCGCTGCTGTCGTTACGGCGGCGGCGAATGCCCGGGCAAATGGATTCGAGCATTGCGTATTTCCGGTAGCGTCCAATCTTTTTTCGGCGATTGCGCCTGAGTCGCAGTTCGATGTGATCGTCACAAATCCTCCATTCTGCGATGGAAGGGCTTGGGACGTCGCCGACCGAGCGTGGCGTGCCGGCCCGCAGTACGAAGATATTGCTCCTCTGTTTGAGCAAGCACGCAGGCGACTGGCTCCTGACGGAGTCATGTATCTTATTCTGTCTTCCCATTCCGATCTTGAATCCGTCGGCTCTTTGATGCGGCAGGCCGGATTTGCGATTCGGGTCGCCAGTGAGCGGCGCGTATTGTTCGAAACGCTGATAATCTATGAATTGCGTCCGGTGTAAATGAAAACGCGCCTTTGTCCGCTTTTCTCCGCAAGCAGGCATGAGCGGCGCATCCAAGGCAGAATTTAGCTTGCAGCTTATGAGTTCGCGTGGCGCGCGAGGGGGCCTTGCGCCCGCTTCCAGGCGTCGATGCCGCCTTCGACATGCACCGCGGTGAGTAGCCCGGCGTCCTGCGCGGCTTGCACCGCCATCGCCGAACGCTCGCCGAAGGCGCAATAGAACACGATGCGCTTGTTGCTCGCCGCGGCAAGCGCGTGCAGCACGCCGCCGCTGCGGATGTTGTCCTGCAAATCGCCGTAGGGCGCATGCAGCGCGCCGGGAATGCTGCCGTGCTTGTCGCGCTCGCTTTTCTCACGCAGGTCGATGAAAGCGATATCCGGCCGTCCGACCAGCGCCATCGCTTGCGCCGCATTGAGCGCCCAGCCGCGCTGCGCGATCGCCTGCTGCGCAAGGCCGACCTTCATGTTGGACGGCACCGCCACGTCCATCATCTTCGGGTTTGGCAACTTCAGATTGCTCATCAACGTCACGTAATCGTCCATCGACTTGACCTGCAGGCGCGGGTTGTAACGCTTCTCTTCGCCGATAGTCGAAACGGTGTCGCCTTTATAGTCGTGCGCCGGGAAAACCATGGTCTCGTCGGGCAGGCGCAAAAGCTTGCCGAAGATCGACTCGTATTGCATGCGCGCGTCGCCGTTCTGGAAATCGGTGCGGCCGGTACCGCGGATCAACAGCGTGTCGCCGGTAAAGACGCGGTCGCGCATCACGAAGCTGTAGGAGTCGTCGGTGTGACCGGGCGTGTACAGCACATCCATGCTCACGCCTTCGATGGTGAGCCTGTCGCCTTCGGCAAGCCGCATCGAGACGACGTCCGCCTTGGTATTCTCGCCCATGACGGTGATGCAATGCGTGCGGTCACGCAGCGCGCCGAGGCCGGTGATGTGGTCGGCGTGCAAATGCGTATCGACCGCCTTGACGAGCCTGAGGTCGAGCTCGCGGATCAATTGCAGGTAGCGGTCGACCTTCTCGAGCACCGGATCGATGATCAGCGCCTCGCCACCCGTGCGGCTCGCGAGCAAATAGGAATAGGTGCCAGATACGCTGTCGAACAGCTGGCGGAAGATCATCGGCTCCTCCGAGGCACGATTCATCGCGCAGTTTAAGGCCGGCGTAGGGCAGGCGGCAACCGGCGCCTATTCGGCGTAAATCATCTTGCGGGTCATGCCGCCATCCACGACAAAATTCGCGCCGGTGACGAAACCGGACCGGTCGCCGTCGAGCAAGAACGCCGCCATTTCCGCGATGTCCTGTGGCTTGCCGACGCGTCCTACCGGCTGCTGTGTGTGGTCGACCTTGCGCAGGTCCCCGAATTTGCCGGTGTTGATCCAGCCGGGACTGATGCAATTCACGCGTATGTCGGGGCCGAGGCTGATCGCCAGCGCGTGGGTGAGGGCGACAACGCCACCTTTGGTAGCGGAATAGGATTCGGTATTCGGTTCCGACATCAGCGCCCGCGTCGAAGCGATGGTGACGATCGCGCCCTTGGCCTTGCGCAATGCTTTCTCGGCTGCACGTGCGAACAGAAAAGTTGCGGTGAGATTGACGTCGATGACGCGATGCCATTCGGTGAGAGTCAATTTGCGGATAGGCTTGCGGATCATGAAGCCGGCGTTCGACACCACGGCATCGAGCCGTCCGAACTGATCCATCATCGCCGCGACCGCGCGCCGCGCCGTCATCTCGTCGGCGACGTCGCCCTCGATCAACAGCAAATTGCGGTTGCGCTTCGGATAGGCGCGGGCGAGCCCGCTTTTCGGCAAGTCGACCACGCCCACGGCCCAGCCTTCACCCAGAAGATATTGCGCAATCGCACGGCCGATGCCGTGCGCGCCGCCGGTGACCAGCGCGCATCGCTGCGACCGACGCGCCATGCGTTCAGTCCTTTTCGACCGGGAGATCGGCGCGGCCGCCCCATTCGGTCCAGGAGCCGTCGTAGACGCGCGGCATCTTTTTGCCGATGGCGTCGAGGCCCATCGCCAGGATCACGGCGGTGACGCCCGAACCGCAGCTAGTGATGATCGGCTTGTCGGTGTCGACGCCCGCCTTCTTGAACGCGGCGGCGATTTTCTCAGGCGAAGCCAAGCGCCCGTTCTCGATAATCTCGGTGGAGGGCACGTTGAGCGCGCCGGGCATGTGACCACCCCGCAATCCCTGGCGCGGCTCCGGCTCGCTGCCGGCGAAGCGGCCTGGGGAGCGAGCGTCCACCACCTGCACGTCGTCGCCGTTGAGCGCCATCTGCACGTCGGACATCATAGCAACCGCGCCGGTCTCCATCTCGGCTTTGAATTTCTTGTGCGGACGCTTGACCTCGCCGGCTTCCACCGGCCGGCCTTCCTTTTTCCATTCCGGCAATCCGCCATCGAGGATGAACACGTTCTTGGCCCCGAAGATGCGGAACGTCCACCACACGCGTGGCGCCGAAAAAAAGCCGGTGCCGTCGTAGACAACGATGGTGTCCATTTCGGCGATGCCGAGCGCGCCCGCGGCTTCTCCGAATTGAGCCGGTCCCGGCAGCATGTGCGGCAAATCGGTGGACGTGTCCGCGACTGCGTTGATGTCGAAGAACACCGCGCCAGGAATATGCGCGGCAAGATATTCGGCGCGCGCATCGCGCTTCTGCGTCGGCAGGTAATAGGAGGCATCCACCGCCACGACGTTCGGCTTGCCGAGATTGGCGGCAAGCCATTCGGTGGATTTGAGCCAGCGGCTCGATGTTGCATTCGCCATTGCGGGCTCCATATTCAATTCGGCAACCTTGGTCGATCCTGCCGCAATGTGCAACGGCTGGCGGCGCACTTAGGTTGCATCAAACCTGCATGAGGCCGAACGATGATTGCGCGCGTGTGGTATGGCTGGACGGCGCCGGCTAACGGCGACGCCTACGAAAATTTGCTCAGAGACGAAATCTTTCCGGGGATTCTGGGGCGCAAAGTTGCAGGCTTCCGCCGCATCGAGCTTTACCGCACGACGGTGGGCGAGGAGGTCGAATTCGTCACGGTGATGTGGTTCGACTCGCTCGACGCGATCAAGGCATTCGCCGGCGCGGACTATGAGGTCGCCGTGGTGCCGCCGAAAGCGCGCGCGGTGCTCAAGCACTTCGACGCGCGCTCTAAACACTATGAGATTCGTGAGGCGCGCGACGCGAACTAGGCCAGCGCCAGCCGTACACGGCGGTTCTGCTTGCCCTTCTTCTCGATCTGCGTGACGCGCACCGAGCCTATTTCCTCGGTGGTCCGTACATGCGTTCCTCCGCATGGTTGAAGATCGAGGTTCGCTATTTCTATGAGCCTTACACGGCCCGTTCCCATTGGCGGCTTAACCGACATGGTTTTGACCAGACCGGGATTAGCCTCCAGCTCTGCATCACTGATCCATCGGCTCGTCACCGCCGCATTGGTCGCGATCATCTCGCAAACCTTGGCCGTGATCGCATCCTTGTCGAGGCCGGCTTCCGGAATATCGAAATCGAGGCGGCTTTCGCTTTCGCCCACCGAGCCGCCGGTCACTGCGTAAGGCAAAGCGGCCGAAAGAAGATGCAGTGCGGTGTGCATGCGCATGCGCGCGTAGCGCTTGTCCCAGTCGATCGCCGCGGTGACCGTGTCACCGACATTCAGCGCCGGCGAGCCGGGGGCGAGCACATGCGCGATTTCCGTCTTGGCCTGGTCGGTATAGACCGCGGTCGCGATCGCAATACGCGCGCCTGACATGGTGAGCGCGCCGGTATCGCCCGGCTGGCCGCCGGAGGTGGCGTAGAACACCGTGCGGTCGAGCACGATGCCGCCCTGATCGGTCACGCCGACAACGCGCGCCTCGCATTCCTTCAGATAAGAGTCTTCGCGGAACAGGCAGTCTGTCGCCATTGGGTCACGCCTTCACGAATGGCGGCTTGATCGTCGACGTGCGCTCCAGCCATTCCGGCACCGGCAGTTTTTTCGAGCGCAGGAACGCCGGGTCGAACAGCTTCGACTGATAGCGCGTGCCGAAATCGGCGAGGATCGTGACGATGGTGTGGCCCGGCCCCATTTCCTTCGCGAGCCGGATCGCGCCTGCGACGTTGATGCCGGACGATCCGCCGAGGCACAGGCCTTCGTTGCGCAGCAGGTCGAAAATGATCGGCACGGCCTCCTCGTCGGGAATGAGAAAGGCCTTGTCGACGATCATCTGCTCGACGATCGCCGTCACGCGCCCGAGCCCGATGCCTTCCGTGATCGAGCCGCCGTCCGACGCTTTGGCTTCTCCGTGCGCGAACAGATTGTACATCGCCGCGCCGCGGGGATCGGCGACGCCGATTACGACGTTCTTTTTCTTTTCCTTTAGATAGCACGACACGCCGGCCAATGTGCCGCCGCTGCCGACGGAGCAAATGAATCCGTCGATCTTGCCGCCGGTATCGTCCCAGATTTCGGGCGCGGTCGAGACGTAATGCGCCTTGCTGTTGTCGAGATTATTCCATTGGTCGGCGAAGATGACGCCGTTCTTCTCGGTCTTCTTTAATTCCTCGGCCAATCGTCGGCCGACGTGCTGATAGTTGTTCGGATTGCTGTAGGGCAGGGCCGGTACTTCCACCAATTCGGCGCCGAAGAGCCGCAGCACATCTTTTTTCTCTTGGCTCTGCGTCTCCGGAATGACGATGATTGTGCGATAGCCACGTGCATTGGCCACCACCGCGAGCCCGATGCCGGTATTGCCGGCGGTGCTTTCGACCACTACCCCGCCGGGGCGCAACTCGCCGCGCTTTTCCGCTTCCAGGATCATCTGCCGCCCGGCGCGGTCCTTGACCGACCCGCCCGGGTTCATGAACTCGGCCTTGCCCAGAATGGTGCAGCCGGTCACCTCCGACGCCTTTTCGAGCTTGATGAGCGGCGTGTGGCCGATGGCTTCAACGATTCCGTCACGGATCTGCATGCTTTGCCCGGATGTCAGGGGACGTTTCGACCCTAATTTAGCGCCCGGAAGGGGACAAGGGCGTCTTTCGGCGCGAACTGGCGAGGAAGAATGTCGTTTTGGACAGATGGGGTCGAATTTCATCCGGCGCAAATGTCTGCAACCCGGAAAGAACCTCGAAACCATAACCGCGCATTCGAGACCGGTAATTCCGCCCATTCACGACTTGTTTGGTGCGCCAACGCTATGCGTCGGCGCGGCTAAAGCACAAAAGCGCAATTCCTGCGGTTCGGGTGGTGTTGTTGATGAGTTTGGACGTCAATACGCTCTTTATGGTGACAATCTATGTGGAAGCAATCCTCGGATTGCTTCTTCTCTTTGCATGGGTCCAGAACACCGCGATTACCGCCGTCGCCTGGTGGGGCTTTGCGCATTTGTTGCGCGCAGCATCCGTCGTTTTGTTCGGCACGTACGGATCGGCGCCCGATCTTATTTCGATCGATCTCGCCAACGCGCTGCTGTTCACCGCCTATGCAGTGACATGGACCGGCGCGCGCGTTTTCGACGGACGCCCGCCCGAGCCGGTCTATCTCGTGACCGGCGCGGTGCTGTGGCTGCTCGTTTGCCGGCTGCCCATTCTCGCCGACGCGCTCGACGCGCGCGTGCTGATCGCGTCCGGCATCATCACCGCCTACATCTGGCTTACCGCGTATGAATTCTGGGGTGGGCGCAGCGAGCCGCTGGTGTCGCGCTGGCCCGCGATCTTCATGTTGTTTGCGCACGGCGCGCTGTTCCTGCTGCGCACGCCGCTGATCGCGGTGTTGCCGTGGTCGCCGAACAATAACGTGTTCGGCAGCGTGTGGCTCACGGTGCTCAGCTTCGAGGCGCTGCTGTTCACAATCTCGATCGCGTTCATCCTGCTCGCGATGGCGAAGGAGCGGACCGAACTACGCCACCGCACCGCCGCGATGGTCGATCCGCTCACCGGCATGGCCAATCGCCGCTCCTTCCTGCATGAGGCGAGCGTGCTCACCAAGCGTCACGCCGGCGACCCGCGCCCGTCCGCCGTTTTCGCGATCGATCTCGATCATTTCAAGTCGATCAACGACCGCTTTGGGCACGCGATCGGCGACAAGGTCCTGGAGATCTTCGCCGACTGCGCACGGCAGGTGGTGCGGGGATCCGATCTCGTCGGCCGTCTCGGCGGCGAGGAGTTCGCGGCGGTGCTCTACGATTCGAGCCGCGACAAGGCGTTGCAAACGGCTGAGCGTATCCGCACGGCCTTCCTGCAAGCCGCAAAAGAGGTCGACGGCAAGCCGGTCGAAGCGACGCTGAGCATCGGCGTCGCGCATTGCCAGGAAGCCGTGCTCGACCTGCCGCATCTCCTGGCGCAAGCGGACCAGGCGCTCTACATCGCGAAGGAGAACGGCCGCAACCGCGTGGAAATCGCGTCGCTCGACCTCGTGCTTGAGCGCGCGGGCAGGGACACAAGCGAAGCCGTTGCCGCCAAGAGCGTGGCGGCCTGACGGCCGTTTTTCCGTATTCCAGCTTTTGAATTTGTTGGCTGCGGCGCCTGGATGCTGCGGCGCTGCCGACAATTGACCTGTGGCCGCTAGATGGTCCACTTTACAACAAATGGACCGGCGGGCCGGCCCATCAAAAGTGGGTTTCCATTTTACTTCATAAGGTTACGGGAGGACGTGATGCAGAGTTTTAAGTGGCTGGGGGTTGCTGCCCTCGGCCTGATGTTGGGCGGGACGGCCCAGGCCGAAACGGTCAAAATCGGTGTCGTGCTGCCGTTCAGCGGCGCCAACGCTGACCTCGGCCACCAGATCGACAAGGCGTTTGACCTCTACGTCAAGCTGCACGCCAAGGACATCGCGCCGCACAAGATCGAGATCATCAAGCGCGACGAAGGCCCGCCGACCGGCGCCGTTGCCAAGACCGTCACTACCGAACTGATCACCAACGACAAGGTGCAGCTCGTCACCGGCTTCGTGTTCTCGCCGTCGGCAATTGCGCTGGCGCCGGTGATCACGCAGTCCAAGGTGCCGATGGTGATCGCCAACGCCGGCACGGCCTGGATCACCAACCTGTCGCCTTACATCGTGCGGCTGTCGTTCAGCATGTGGCATCCGGCCTATCCGATGGGCGCCTACGCGCACGACAAGGTCGGCTGCAAGACCGCGGCGGTTGCCTACACCGACTTCCCGCCCGGCAAGGATTCAGTCGAGGCCTTCACGACGGGCTTCGAGAAGGCCGGCGGCAAGGTGACGCTGTCGATCCCGATGGGCAGCCCGGTGCAGGTGCCTGACTTCACGCCGTTTCTGCAACGCGTGAAAGACGCTCACCCGGACTGCCTTTACGCCTTCATTCCGTCCGGCGCGCACGCGACCGGCATCATGAAGGCTTACGGTGAGCTTGGTCTGCGCAAGGCCGGCATCAAGCTGATCGGCCCGATGGATCTGATCCCGGACAACAAGCTGCAGGACATGGGCGACGCCGCCATCGGCACCATCGTGATGGGCCATTACGCGGTCGATCTGGCCAACGCGCAGAACAAGGTGTTCAAGGAAGAGTGGCACAAGGCTTACGGCGCCGACTCTTACCCGGACTTCATGTCGGCGGCGGGCTGGGACACCATGCATGCCATCTTCGACACCATCAAGAAGCTCAACGGCAATCTGAGCGACGGCGCAAAGGTCGTCGCCGCGATGAAGGGCTGGTCGGCCGATGGCCCGCGCGGTCACGTGATGATCGATCCCGCCACGCGCGACATCGTTCAGGACGAGCATGCGATGGAGGTCTATCGCAAGCCCGACGGCAAGCTCGGCGAGAAGATTCTGGGAACCACCAAGGCCGTGAAGGACGAGTGCAAGGTCCTCAAGCTGGGCCGCTGCGCGTCTTGACGTGACTTAATTGACAGCAATCTGTACCGCCGCGCATAACAGGCGCGGCGATTTTTTTTCGCGAGGTGGGGCTCGTGCCGCAATACGCCAACATTGCCGTCAGCATCCTGTTCGACGGCCTGGCCTATGCGATGTTTCTGTTCATCACGTCCGTCGGCCTTTCGGTCACGATGGGACTGATGAATTTCGTCAACCTCGCGCACGGCGCGTTTGCGATGGCGGGCGGCTATCTGGTCGTGTCGTTGACTCGCACACTCGGTGTGCCTTTCATCCCGTCGCTGATAATCGCCGCGGTTGTTGTCGGCGCGGTGAGCATCGTTTTCGAGCGCACGCTCTATTCGCGGCTTTATCGTGCGACCGATCTCGAGCAGGTGCTGCTCACCATCGGCTTGGCCTTCATGGCGATCGCCACCTACACGTATTTCTATGGCCCGATCCCGAAGTCCGTTCCGCTTCCGGGTTGGCTTGAAGGGGACGTCAATCTCGGCTTTCGCGCCTTTCCGAGCTATCGCGCGTTCCTGATCGCCGTGGGCGTCGTGCTGATCGCGGTGCTCTGGTACGGGTTCGAGCGCACCAACATCGGCGCCAAGATCCGCGCGGCCGTCGATAACCGGCGCATGGCGCAATCGGTCGGCATCAACGTCGACCGGCTGTTCACGCTCACCTTCGCGCTCGGCTCGGGCCTGGCCGCGCTCGGCGGCGGGCTCGCCATCCAGCTTCTCGGCCTCAACCCGAGTTTTGCCATCATTTATCTGGTGCTGTTCCTGATCGTGGTCGCGGTCGGCGGGCTCGGCAGCCTCAAGGGCACGTTGCTCGCCGCACTGGTGCTCGGCATTTTCGATACCGCGGGAAAATACCTGTTCGCCGACGCCGGCGGCTTCTTCATCTACGCCATCACGGTGCTGGTGCTTCTGGTCAAGCCGGCGGGGTTCTATGGCCGCGAGTGAGATCATGAGCACGCCCGCAAAGGCCCCTGAAAGCGCGCGCGAGCACGCGGCGCACTATATCGTCAGCCGGCATCGCTTCCGGTGGGTGGAAGCGCTGCCGTGGCTCATCGCCGTCGCGGCGTTTTTCGTCTTTCCCGACCGCATGACGTTCGGAAGCCAGGTCGTGATCATGGTGATGTTCGCGCTCTCGCTCGATCTCATCCTCGGTTATGCCGGCATTGTCACGCTCGGTCACGCCGCGTTCTTCGGCCTCGGCGCCTATACAGTGGCGCTGTTGATGGTGCGTTTGGGCTGGAACGAGCCGATCAGCGGCTTGTTCGCGGCGGCGATTGTGTCCGCTTTCTTTGGGTTCATCCTCGGCTGGTTCCTGCTGCGCTATCGCGGGCTGACGCTGCTGATGCTGACGCTGGCGACCGCGATCATGTTGCAGGAGACGGGCAACCTGCGCTCGGATATTTCCGGCGGCTACGACGGCTTACCCGGCCTGACCATCTCGCCACTGTTCGGATATTTCGATTACGACCTCTATGGCCACGTCAATTATCTC
>JBAUHH010000499.1:0-1969 GCA_049680165.1 Pseudolabrys sp. | reverse complement strand
CCGGTCGTGGTGCTGGAGCCGGGCTGGAAGGTGGACGGGACGGAGCGCGCGCAGACACCCGAGGAAGCGGTCGAGTTTGCCCTGGCCGGGGTGCGGGATACGCGAGTGACATGACGCACGTGATGCTTCTCAATCTCGTCTTCTTCATCCCGGCAACGTGCGGCGCGACCGCGTTCGCGGCCTTCGTCTACCGGTTCCTGAAGAGTGCTCCGCCGCCGCTGCCGGCCGCCGGCCCCGACGACCTCGCTCACTCGGCCTAGCGTGGACGAAGCCAGGCTCGAGGAGTCCGGATCTGGGCTCTCACCCGTCACCGAGGGATGGTTCGTCGTCAACGTGCGCGACGCCGAGTGGTGGTTCGCGGGGACCAGGGGCGCGAGGTGCGGCTTCGAGAACGAGTACGGCGAGTCGCCGGTCGAGTTCGACCAGTTCGGGATCAACCTCACCGTCCTGGAGCAGGGGCAGACCGTCCTCTACCACGCAGAGTCGAACCAGGAGGCGTTCCTCGTCCTTTCGGGCGAGTGCTTGCTCATCGTCGAGAACGAGGAGCGGCGCCTGCGGCGCTGGGACTTCTTCCACTGTCCTCCGTGGACCGAGCACGGCTTTGCCGGGGTGGGCGAGGAGCCGTGCGTGATCCTGATGCTCGGTGCACGCTTGGGCCCGCAGGTGCGCTACCCCCTGTCGGAGGCCGCGGCGCACTACGGCGCGAGCGTGGCGGAGGAGACCTCCGACTGGAGGCAGGCATACGCGAGCGTCGAGAGCTTCCGGCGGGAGCGGCCGCCGAACTGGGCTCGTCTGCCCTGGGCCTAGCAGCTAGCGCGCGTGCGCGTGACGCTGGCGGAAGCTGCGCGCCTTCTCGCGGTTGCCGCACACCTCCATCGAGCACCAGGCGCGGGAGCGGTTGCGCGACTTGTCGTAGAAGGCGACGCGACAGTTCTCGTCGCGGCAGCCCTTCAGCCGCTTCCACTCGTCGGTGGGAGCGAGCTCCGCGACGGCCGCGACGATGTGACCGATCGCAGCACGTGCGCCGTCGCCCTCGGGGGCGAGGAGCGGGCGGCCGTTCTCGAACCGGACGCCGAGATTCGCCGCGCGTCCCGCGGCCTCCAGCGTCTGCGACGCCGCCTCGGCATCCGCTTCCACGCGGTTGTTCGCGAGCAAGAGATCGCGGATCGCCTCCCGCACCGCTACGGCGTCGGCATGCTCCTCCTCGGTCGGCTCGACGAGATCGCCGACGAGGCCTTGCTCCGAGAACCACATCGCCAGCTCGTCGGGCGACGAGATGGAGTCGATGCCGGTCTCGAAGTCGAACGTGTTGACGTAGTCGCGGACGAGGTCGAGCTGCGAATGTAAACTCGTAACCATTGTCCTTGCTTAGATAGTTACGTAACTGGTAATCTCCGAACAGTGGTTAGGGTAGCACGGAGAGGAGGAGTTGTGATGCATCCCGAGCTCATTCGTCAGGTGGCAGTGGCCCGGATGGCCGACTTCCGGCGCGACGCCGCGCGGTATCGGAGGGCGCGCAAGGCTTCGTTCCATCCGCCGCAGCCCGTCCGGAAGTCGATCGAGCTGAGGTTGAGCAGGTGCCGTGAGGAGCTCGAGCGCTTGGCGGCGCTGAGCGAGCGGCCGCTCCACGACGGCGACTGGCTGGTCGCCGATCTCGACGGAGTGCCGGTGGCGGCGGTCTCGGTCGATGACGGCACCACGCTCTACGACCCGTTCAAGCCGACATCGCAGATCGTGTCGCTGCTCGAGCTGCGGCGCAAGCAGGTGCTCGCGACGGCGTACTAGCGCGCGGTGGCGAGGCGCCGTTGGAGGAACGTGCGCTCGGTTTCGCTTGGAGCGAGCTCGAGCGCACGCGCGTAGGCGGCAGCCGCCTCCTCGTCCCGGTCGAGCCGATGCAGTAGCTCGGCGCGGGTCGAGTGCCAGAGGTGGTACTCCTCGAGGCCGGCAAGCGCGTCGACGAGCCCGAGAC
>JBAUHH010000498.1:0-4606 GCA_049680165.1 Pseudolabrys sp. | reverse complement strand
CCGCTGCGCGTCAGCAATGAAGACGAGGTCATGGGCCTCGACGTCTCGCTGCACGGCGAGTCGCTGCAATAACGCGCCGGAGCAAAAAGGCCGCGCCCGCCTCGTGCGGGCGCGGTTTTATGCGCTTTCGTGCACTGACTAAATCTTATGCAGGCTTGATGTGTCCTTGAGCGGCCGGCGTGGCCCGACCCGGCCCACGACTCGGTCTGTTACAAAATAACCTGTTTCATCAAATAGATAGACGACCACGCCGTATCTGGCACGGCCTTTGATTAGAAGGTTCCGGCATCGCCCGCAAAGCACGCTTGCGGGCCGCGCTCAGTGTTCCCGCCCGCACTGCGTAACAAACCAATCGGGCTCTAGCGGGGATCGAATCCATGAAGATCGTCATGGCCATCATCAAACCTTTCAAGCTCGACGAGGTCCGGGACGCTTTGACCTCACTCGGCATCCAGGGACTGACCGTCACCGAGGTCAAAGGCTACGGGCGCCAGAAAGGTCACACGGAAATCTATCGCGGGGCCGAATACGCGGTGAGCTTCCTGCCGAAAGTCAAAATCGAAGTCGCCGTGTCTTCCGACCAGGTGGACAAGGTCGTCAGCGCCATTACCGCCGCGGCAAAAACCGGACAGATCGGCGACGGAAAGATTTTCGTCTTCGCTCTCGATCACGCCGTGCGCATTCGCACCGGCGAGACCGATGCCGCCGCGCTTTAGTCACCGCACAGCAAAATAATACGGACAGGAGTTAGACCATGACGTTCAAGAAATCCTCCCGTGCGGGACTGTTGGCTCTCGCCTTCGGTTTACTGCTCGGATTGATCCTCAGTGTCGGATCGTTCGACACGTCTTACGCTCAGACGCCCGCCGCTCCGGCTGCGGCGCCTGCAGCAGCCGCCGCGCCTGCCACACCTGCCGCTCCACCGCCGGCCTGCGCCAACGATCCCGATCCGAAAAAAGCCGTGCTCGAAAAGTGCACGCCGAATTCCGGCGACACCGCCTGGATGCTCACGTCGGTGGCGCTGGTGCTGATGATGACCATTCCCGGCCTCGGACTGTTCTACGGCGGCATGGTGCGCAAGAAGAACGTCGGCGACACGGTGATGACGAGCTTTGCCGTCACCTGTCTCATCACGATCCTCTTCGCCGTCTGTACCTACAGCATGGCCTTCACGAGCGGCTCACCGTTCATCGGCGGGCTGAGTCGCGCGTTCCTGCAAGGAATCCTGAGCGACATCGCGAAAGGCATTGGCACGCCGAACGCATTGGCGCCGACGATTCCCGAAACCGTTTACATGTGCTTCCAGATGACGTTCGCGATCATCACGCCGGCGCTGATTGCCGGCGCTTTCGCGGAGCGCATGAAATTCTCGGCGATGCTGTGGTTCATCGGCCTGTGGGCGATTTTGGTTTACGCGCCGATCGCGCATTGGGTGTGGGGACCGGACGGTTTCCTGTCGAACGGCAATTCCGACGCCGTGGTCAAAGTGCTCGACTTCGCCGGCGGCACCGTCGTTCATATCAACGCCGGCGTCGCCGGCCTGATGTGCGCGATCTGTCTCGGCAAGCGCAAGGACTTCGGCCCGCCGCACAACATGGTGCTCACTTTCATCGGCGCTTCGATGCTGTGGGTTGGCTGGTTCGGCTTCAACGCCGGTTCGGCCGTCACCGCGGGAATGCAGGCGGGCATGGCGATGACGGTGACGCAGATCGCCACCGCGGTCGCCGGCTTCACCTGGATGATCGTGGAATGGATCGCGCGCGGCAAGCCGACCGTCGTCGGCATTTGTTCCGGCGCGGTCGCTGGCCTCGTTGCCATCACGCCGGCGTCGGGCTTCGTCGGTCCGGTCGGCTCGATGTGCATCGGCGTCGCCGCCGGTGTGCTCTGCTACTGGGGGGTCACCGGCCTCAAGCACATGCTGGGCGTCGACGACGCGCTCGATGCGTTCGGCGTGCATGGCGTCGGCGGCATCGTCGGCGCCCTGCTCACCGGCGTGTTCGCGATCAGCGAATATGGCGGCACGTCCGGCCTGATCGAAGGCAACGCCGCCCAGCTCCTCAACCAGATCGAAGGCGTCGTCATCGTGATCGTCTATGACGCCGTCGTCTCGCTGATTCTGCTCAAGGTCATCGACGCCATCATCGGCCTGCGGGTCACCGACGAGGTGGAGCGCGAAGGCCTCGATCTCGCCCTGCATGGCGAAGTGGTGCAGTAGCCACCCGACCCTAGCGGCGGGGGTGGAACCCGGCACCACCCCTTCCGTCGAGGCCCCGGTTCGCAAGGACCGGGGCCTCTCTCTTTTCTTGGGGTCTTTTTCGGCAAAAATCGCCATGAAATCCGATGGTTAATCGGGTCTTAACCTCGGCCCCGCTATTGTGCCGGAACCGTTATTTCGCGGGTCTTCCCGCCTTGTCGCCGCATGTCCATGACGACCGCCCAGCGCGAGCCCGCAAATCCAGCCGCCCCGGCCGAGGGGCGTTCGCCGTTCGTGCGGCTGACCGAGTTGATCGCCGACATCAAACCCGGCAAGCCGGTCATCAATCTGTCGGTCGGCGAACCGCAGCACGCGATTCCGAAATTCGTCGGGCCTGAGATCGCGGCACACCTTGCCGACTTCGGCCGCTACCCGGCCAACAAAGGCGCCGAGCCCTTCCGTCACGCCGTCGCGCAATGGCTCGGCCGCCGCTACAAGCTCACGCGCCCCGTCGATCCCGAGCATGAAGTGCTGGTGCTCAGCGGCACGCGCGAGGGATTGTTTCTCGCCGCCATCGCTGCCAAACGCTGGGTCGCGCGCCGCGCCGGCAAGCCTGCCGTGCTCATCCCCAATCCGTTCTATGCTGCTTACGGCGCGGGCGCTGCCGCCGCCGATTGCGAGCCGGTTTATCTGCCCGCGCGCAAGGAGAGCGGCTTCCTGCCCAATCTCGACGCGCTCGACGACGCGCTACTCGCGCGCACGGTCGCCTGCTACATCGCCTCGCCGTCGAACCCGCAAGGCGCGGTCGCCGATCTCGATTATCTCAAACGGCTCGCGGGCCTAGCGCGCCGCTTCGGCTTCCTGGTGTTCGCCGACGAATGCTACTGCGAGATCTACAGCAAGCACGTGCCGCACGGCATGCTGGAAGCGAGCGGCCCCGACTTCGCCAACGTGGTCGTTTTCCACTCGCTGTCGAAGCGCTCGAATTTGCCGGGCATGCGTGTCGGTTTCGCTGCCGGCGACCGCCGCTTCCTCGCGGCTTACCTCGAATTGCGCAACGTCGCCGCGCCGCAAGTGCCGGTGCCGCTGCAACAAGTCGCGATCGCTGCCTACGCGGATGAAAAGCACGTTGAGGAAAATCGCGAGCTTTACAACGCCAAGTTCGATCTCGCCGACCAGATCATCGCCAACCGCTACGGCTACAAGCGCCCGGCCGGCGGATTTTTTCTCTGGCTCGACATTTCCGCGCACGGCTCAAGCGAAGACGTGACGCGCAGGCTTTGGCAGGAGGCCGGCGTGCGCGTCGTGCCCGGCCGCTATCTCGCGCGCGAACAGGCGGACGGCTCAAATCCCGGCGCCGATTACATTCGTGTCGCCATGGTTCAGGATAAGGAAGCTACGGCCGAAGCGTTGCATCGCATCGTCGCCGTGCTGGGGTAGCGCATGATCCTGAAAAGTGGAGACCGGTTTTCGGAAAAGATCATGCGCAAATGCAAGAAGGTTTGAACGATGCCGGCATCTGATCGCAGTCTCGACGCCATCGCCTTCGTCATCGAGCACTTCCGCGACATTGTGCGGCGGCGCATCAGCGAATTGGTAGGTCTGGCGCTGATCACGGTCGCGCTGATCGGCGCCATCGCGCTCGCCACCTGGTCGGTGCAGGATCCCTCGCTCAGCCACGCCACCCAATCGCCGGTCCGTAATCTGCTCGGATTCCCCGGCGCGATCTTCGCCGACCTGGTGATGCAGTTGCTCGGCCTCGCCGCCGTTTTCCTGCTGGCGCCGGAAGCGCTCATCGGCTGGCGGCTGCTCTCGCACCGCCCGGTCGGCGAGAAATGGCGCGGCATCGCTTGGGTCGTCGCAGGCTTCCTCGGCGCCGCCTTCGCTTCGTGCCTGCCGCGCAGCGTGGCCTGGCCGTTGCCGACCGGCCTCGGCGGCGTCGTCGGTGATGCGTTGTTGCAAGTGCCGATCGCGGTCTTTCACCTGCATATGTCGGGCATGACGGCGCTGACTACGGGCCTGATTTTGGGCTTCGCGCTGTTTGTCGCGATCATCATGGCCGCGCGCATTCCATTCCCGGAAAAGGCGCTCGAACGCAGAAAAGTCCGCGCCTCGGAAGAAGAAATCGAAGAAGACGACGAGGACGAGGAGGAGCACGGCTCCGTGTCACTCGGCATGCTGGTGCACGCCTTGCTCAGCGTGAAAGCACGCATCGGGCGGCTGTTCAAAGGCAATCCGCGGCCAATGCAGCGCATCGCTATGCCGGCAGCACCGGCGGATGCGCGCCTTGAGCCGCGTTTCGGCGGCGCATCACGCACGCGGCCGATTGTCGAGCCGGACTTCGACGACGACGAAGAAGACGACGATGACGACGAGGCGGAAATTACGCCGCGCCGGCGCGCGTCGCGGCCC
>JBAUHH010000497.1:0-12767 GCA_049680165.1 Pseudolabrys sp. | reverse complement strand
CCTCTAGACCATGCACGGCATCACCTTCGACATCGCCCATATGCTGGCCGGCTCGCTGGTGCTGGTGAGCTTCATGCAGCTCTACCAGGACCGGCTTTATGCGCTGCTCAATATCTATGCGCTGCATGCTTTGGTGCTGGCGGCGTCCGTCGCCTGGCAGGCTTTCGTGCAGGACGCGTCACATCTTTATCTGACGGCGATGATCGCGCTGATATTCAAGGCCATCGTCATTCCGGTGGCGCTGCACCAGATTATCGTCAGGCTCGGCATCCACCGTCAGATCGAGACCGTGGTCGGGGTCGGGCCAACCATGCTGCTCGGCATGGGCTTGGTCGCGCTGTCCATGGTGGTGATGCTGCGAGTGACCGCCGAGGCCGATCCACTGGCGCGTGAGGATCTCGCCTTCGCGCTCTCCGTGGTGCTGCTCGGCCTGCTGATGATGGTGACGCGGCGCAACGCGGTGAGCCAGGTGATCGGCTTCATGTCGCTGGAAAACGGCCTGGTGCTGGCCGCGACCGGGGCCAAGGGCATGCCACTGGTAGTCGAAATCAGCGTGGCCTTTTCGGTACTGATCGCCTTCATTGTGATCGGCATCTTCCTGTTCCGCATTCGGGAGCGCTTTGACACCGTTGATGTGCAGGCGCTCGACCGCTTCCGCGGAGAACACCGATGATCGACGCACTCACCGGCGTTCTGGTGATCCCGGCCGTGGCGGCCGCCCTGCTCGCCGCGCTGCCCGGCTACCGGCTGACCGCGCGGATCAACGTGCTGGCGGCGTTTCTGAGCTGCGCGACCGCGGTGTCGCTGTTCGTGGTTGAACCGCAATCCGGCGCCTATCTGCTGGTCGACGATCTCAACAAAGTCTTCATCGTACTCACGACCTTCGTCGGCTTCACCACAGCCATGTTCAGCGCGAGCTACATCGGCCACGAGATCGAGATCGGCCGGCTGACGCCGACTTCCGTGCGTTTCTATCACGCCATGTATCAGACGCTGATGTTCTCACTGAGCCTGGCGCTGGTCGCCAACAATATCGGCCTGATGTGGGTGGCGATCGAGATCGCGACGCTCACCACCGTGCTGATGGTCGGCATTTATCGCACGCACGAGGCTCTGGAAGCGGCCTGGAAATATTTCATTCTCGGCAGCGTCGGCATCGCGCTGGCGCTGTTCGGCACGATCCTCGTTTACATGGCGGCGCGCCCGGTGATCGGGGAAGGCTTGTATGCCATGGTGTGGACCGTGCTGGTGACCAAAGCGGCAAAGTTCGATCCCGCTTTGCTCAATGTCGCGTTCGTGTTCCTGCTGCTCGGTTATGGCACTAAGGTCGGCCTGGCGCCGCTCCACGCGTGGCTGCCAGATGCGCATGCGGAGGGCCCGACGCCGATTTCAGCGGTGCTGTCCGGGCTGCTGCTGAACGTGGCGCTCTATGCGTTGCTGCGTTTCAAGATGCTGCTGGCGCTCAATCCCGCGGCCATTGCGCCTGGCCCGCTGATGGTGACCATGGGCCTGATTTCCTGCGTGTTTGCGGCCTTCATGCTGTACCGGCGCCGCGACATCAAACGCATGTTCGCCTATTCCTCAATCGAGCATATGGGCATTATCGTGTTTGCCTTCGGCATGGGCGGCCCGCTCGCCAATTTCGCCGGGTTATTACACATGACCATGCATTCGCTGACCAAGTCGGCGATCTTCTACGCGGTCGGCCATATATCGCAAGTCAAGGGCACACAGAAGATCGCCGACATGGGCGGGCTGACCGTGACCAATCCGGTGCTGGGCTGGGGCCTGGTGCTCGGCGTGATCGCTATCGCTGGCTTGCCGCCGCTCGGCATCTTCATGAGCGAGTTTCTGGTGGTAACCTCGACCTTCGTGCGCGAGCCGTGGCTGGTGATCATTCTAGTGTTCGGAATCCTGGTGGGCCTGGGTGGCTTGTTCCTGCGGCTCAACACGATTGCCTTCGGCGAGCCGCGCGGGCCGACCGCGCCCGCACAAGCGTCCTATGTGCCGATGTTCGCCCATCTCGCCATCGTGTTCATGGCAGGCGTCTACCTGCCGCCGGCACTGGTCACAGGCTTCGAGAACGTCGCCCGGCTGTTGGGATAACGTCATGAACCTACTCGACAGCATTACGCACGTTGAGACCGTCAAGGCGCATCGGCCGTGGCCGCGAGCGGTTGTCGGCGACGACGGCTGGCGGCAGGCGATCGAACATCTCGCGGCCGGACGCAGCACGCTGCTCGGGCTGTGGGGCGAGGCCGCCGACGTCCACATGGCGCTGCTCGGCGAGCATTTCAACGATATCGTGGTGCTCAGCTATGCTTGCAAAGACAGAACATATCCAAGCGTCGGCGCGCGTCATCCGCCGGCGATCCGGCTTGAACGTGCGATCCGCGATCTGTTCGGACTGGACGCCGTGGGCGCGCCCGACACGCGCTCCTGGCTCGACCGCGGATTTTGGGGCGTGCGGTATCCTCTTGGCAAACACGAGCCCGCGCAAAAGCCCGCGCCCTACGCCTTCCTACCCGCGGAAGGCGAAGGCCTGCATCAGATTCCGGTCGGGCCAGTGCATGCCGGCATTATCGAGCCGGGGCACTTCCGCTTTACCGCCAATGGCGAGCATGTGGTGCGGCTTGAGCAGCGGCTGGGTTATGTGCACAAAGGCATCGAATCCTTGATGGCGGGCGCGCCGCTTGATAAAGCGGCGAAGCTCGTCTCCCGCACCTCCGGCGACAGCACGGTGGCCTACGCGTTTGCCTTCGCGCAGGCGGCGGAAGCCGCGCTTCAAGTGTCACCGCCGCCACGTGCGGTCTATCTGCGCGCGCTGATGGCCGAGATCGAACGGCTGGCCAATCATTTCGGCGACATCGGCGCGATCTGCAACGATGCCTCGTTCGCCATGATGCATGCGCAATGCGGCATCCTGCGCGAGCGCGTGCTGCGCGTGGCCGACGCTTGCTTCGGCCACCGCCTAATGATGGACGCGATCGTGCCCGGCGGCGTCGTGCGCGACATTGCGGTGGATGGCGCAGTGCAGGTGCAAGCTTTGCTCATGGAAGTTCGCCGCGCATTTCCGCGTCTGGTAGAGCTTTACGACAACACCGCCTCGCTCCAAGATCGCACCGTGACCACCGGCGTTGTGAAACCTGACTTCGCGCGCCAGTTCGGCGCTGGCGGTTATGTCGGGCGCGCCTCGGGCCGAAGCTTCGATGCGCGCCGCAGTCCAGCCTACGCGCCCTACGACTCGCTCTCCTTCGACGTGCCCGTGCTCGACGCCGGCGACGTCAACGCGCGGGTATGGATTCGCATTCGCGAAGTCGAGCAGAGCATGGCGCTGATCGACCAAATTCTTGACCACTTGCCGGATGGTGAGGTCAAGGTTGCAGTCGAAACCAAGGGCGGACCATGCGAAGGGCTCGGCTTAGTGGAAGCTTTCCGGGGTGACGTGCTGGTGTGGCTCAAGCTCGACAGCGAGGGCCACGTCGCGCGTTGCCATCTCCGCGACGCCTCCTGGTTCCAGTGGCCGCTGCTGGAAGCCGCGATCGAGGGCAATATCGTCGCCGACTTTCCGATCTGCAACAAATCGTTCAATTGCTCGTATTCGGGACACGATCTCTGATGCGCAAGACCTTGTTTGAGAACATGACCCACGGCCCGCTCACCGAGACCGCGCCTACGCCTGACGAAGCCGGCCTCGCGGAGCTAGCGCGAAGCGTCAACCGTGCCGCCCGCGCCCGACTTGGCCGCTCACTCTCCATTCGCCACGTCGATGCTGGTTCTTGCAACGGCTGCGAGCTTGAGCTGCATGCGCTCAGCAACGCGTTCTACGATCTCGAACGCTTTGGTCTGCGTTTCGTCGCCTCGCCTCGGCACGCAGACGTGCTGACAGTGACCGGGCCGGTGACGAAAAACATGCGCGAGGCACTTATGCGCACCTGTGATGCCATGCCGGACCCAAAATGGGTGGTGGCGATCGGTACCTGCGCCATCGATGGCGGGCTTTTCGCCGGCAGCTATGCGATTGAAGGCGGCGTCAAGGACGTGGTGCCCGTTGATCTTACAATCTCCGGCTGCCCGCCATCACCGACAAAACTTTTAAAAGGGCTACTCGCATTGCTAGAGCATGAGAGCAAGAAAACCTGATATTTGTTGAAGGAGCACCTAGTCGATGTTGTGGTTCCTCCGAGCTGGCCTTGTCGCAGCGAGTCGCCAGCTTGTCGCTGTGCTGGTGATTACATTGTTGGCATCACTGACATCTCACAACTTCGCCGTTCAAGAGGCATCGGCAATGAGCAATAGTATCGAAGTCTCTTGGATTTCCCTCTCACAACTTCTCATATGGACGTATCTTTTATTCGCTGCGGGATTTGCGTTAACCAGCGATCGATCTATTGACCTGACCGCCAAACGTATCCGTCACGCATCTCGTCTCATGCGTTTCGTCCCGCCGGGATATGCGTCAAGGACGCTGGTCGCACAGCTTGGCATTGCTGCGGTGGCGTTTGCGGTATTCGCTTTGCGTATGCCACCCGAGCCATTGATGGAGGGCAGCCGATACTTTGGATGGGCTGGCGCGGTCGCGATCGGATGGGCCGGCATAATGAGTATTGGTGTGGCATGCTTTGGTGCAAGCGCGCACGCAGCTCTTAAGTCAATTTGAAGTCAAGAATGTCAGTCGATCCGAAGCCGCCATTTCGAAACGATCGCGAATCCGGTTCGCGATAAATTTGTCTTACCGGGTGAAGGTTGGTGGCTTGCGATATATACGCGTTCGAAAACTGACGCCCCGGTCGCGCGGTCGGGATCGAACCAGTCTCCACCGTCGATCTCCGGAATTTGGGAATATATCAAATTGCTGCCGGAGATTTCCGGCAAAACATTCGGTCGCGGAATCAAATTCGTAACCGAGAGACGGATAGATGAACTTAGAAGCCCCATGTTGGCGGGCATCTTTGCGATGGTCGACTAAGTCATTGTAGAGACTGGACTAGTTGGCTGGAGTGAGAGGATTCGAACTAGCGCATTCCTGATCGAACCCGGTCTCCGGCGACCGAATTGCTAGAACGGGAACCTCAGCCGCCTTGGAATCCGCTCTAAGCAGTATAGAGGCGAAAGACCGGTGGCCGAAAATCATAAAATCAGCTTTCGGCAATCCGATACCCGATCCCTGGCTCGGTTAAGATTATCCGCGGGTCGTCGGGAGATTCCTCGATCTTCTGCCGCAACTGAGCGATGTAGACGCGCAGATACTGGGTGTCCTCGGTGTGCGCCGGTCCCCAAACAGCCGTGAGGATTTGCTTGTGCGTCACGACACGGCCGGCATGACGGGCGAGAAACGAGAGTAGCTCGAACTCCTTCGGCGTGAGCTTCAGTTCGATGCCGGCGCGGGTCACGCGGTGGCGGACGGCGTCGATCTCCAGCCCGCCGACGCGCACCGACGGCATTTCACCCTTGCGCCGCATCCGGTGCCGCAGCGCGGTGCGCATCCGCGCCAGCAGCTCACCGATGTTGAAAGGCTTGTTGACATAGTCATCGGCGCCGAGATCGAGTGCCTCGATCTTTTCGGTTTCGCGTTCGCGCGCCGACAGCACGATGATCGGCAGGTCGGACCATTCCCGTGCCCGTCTGAGCACATCCTTGCCGTCCCCGTCCGGCAGCCCGAGATCGAGCAAAACGATGTCCGGTGCATCGGCGGCAATGCGCTTTATCCCTTCTGCGGCGGTGTTTGCGCTCGTCATCTCGTAGTCGTTGGCTTCCAGCGCCGGCTTGAGAAAGCGCAGGATCGCCACCTCGTCGTCGATGACCAGCACGCGATCCCTAGCGCTCATGCTGCCTCACGCGGGAAGTTCAAGACAAAACGCGCGCCGCGGCCATCCGCGGCCGGGCTCTCGGCGTCGATCGTGCCCCCATGGGCCTCCATGATGCCCTTCGCAATCGCAAGCCCGAGGCCGGTGCCCTGCCCACCTTCAGAGCGTGCAGTCCCGCCCGCCCCTCTGACGAACTTGTCAAAAATGTGCGGCAAGGCGTCGGCGGATATCCCGGGGCCATCATCGGTCACGCTGATGGAGACCTTTGCAGGGCTAATTTCCGCGCCTAGCACAACATGCGTATCCGGAGGGGTATGCGTGACCGCGTTGCCGACGACATTGGCGAGCGCCTGCTCGGCAAGCGTCGCATCGGCACGGACCAGAGGCAAATCGGCCGGCAAAACAATGTCAAAGCCATGCCGCGCGCCGTGCCGACGCGCGGCGCTGACCACGCGCTCGGCGATTTCCCGCAAATCGATCCAGTCGCGGCGCAGTTCCAGAGCGCGCGCGTCGATGCGGGTAATCGCGAGAAGGTTACGCACCATTTCGTCGAGGTCTTCGGCTTCCTTTTTGATCTGACCGAGGAGATCTCGGGTCGCGTCGGCTCCGATCTTGTTGCCATAATCGATCAGGCTGCTGGCCGAACCGAGGATCGAGGCAAGTGGCGTACGGAAGTCATGCGAAACCGAAGCAAGCAGCGTGTTGCGGACCCGCTCGGTTTCCGTTGCCGTCTTGGCACTGACCATTTCGCGCGACAACGCCGCGCGTTCGAGTGCCGCAGCGGTCTGTTCCGACAGCGCATCCAGAAGCGCCCGTGCCTCAGAATCGAGCGGTGGGGCATCCCCCTCCTTTGCAACACCGATGACGCCAAGCGTTCTATTCCCGATACGCACCGGCACGAAGTACCATGGAATGATCGGCAGTGTGCCCGTGTCGGCGCCGGCCGGCTCGCCATGGCTATAGGCCCATCGCGCCGCGGTCATGGTCGCGGCGTCAAGCGTATCCTCCGGCGGCCAGGCGGCGCTGAGCACCAGATCGTCTGCTTGCGCCAGCAACACGATGACCGGCCGAGCCAAGCTTGTGTGTATTTCGTTCGCCGCGCCTTCGGCGACGGCCTCAAAGGTTGCCAGTCCAGAGAGGCGTCGCGTGAACTCGTATAACCTACGCATCGCGCGCATTCGCGCGGCAGACACGCGGGCCTGCTCACGTACGCGCCCGGCAAGAGCTGCGCTGACGACCGCCACGATAAGAAAAATGAAAAGAGCAAGAAGCTCGTACGGCTCCGCGATCGTGAACGTGTAGAGCGGCGGGATGAAGAAGAAGTTGTAGGCAAGAAAGGACAGAACCGACGCATAGATCGCCGGCAAAATGCCAAACGTTATGGCAGTGATTAGCACCGCCAGCAGGAAGACCATCGACAGGTTGGGGATTGGCGTGAGCCTGATCAGCAATTCGCCGATCCCGAGCGCGGCGGCGACCGCGAGCGTTGCGCAAAGAAATGGAAATGGACCGAGGGCCCGCCCGGTCGCTTTCCGCGCTTGACGGCCAGTCACCGGGTCCGATTCACGCGTCACCACATGGATCGCAATGTCCTGCGTACGGCGCAGAAGTTCATGCGGCAAGGAGCGGCCGAAGAGCTCACTGAAGAACCGCCCGCGGGAACGGCCGATCACGATCTGCGTCACGTTCTCGAACTTCGCGAAGCGCAGCACTTCCGCCGGCAGGTCGGCGCCGGTAAGGGTCTGCGTTTCGGCTCCGAGGCTTTCGGCGAGCTTCATTGCTTCATCGACCCGCTGACGCGCGCCCGCCTCCAGATTGCTTCCCGGCCGCTCGACAGTCACGGTAATCCAAGGGGCGTCCATCAGGTCCGCGAGGCGCTTCGCCGTTCGCACGACCGCCGGAGACGTCGGATCGGGACCAATGCAGGCAAGGATGCGCTCGCCTGCCGCCCATGGCCCCTCGATCGCCTGGGCCTGCATTCGTTCGACCAGCGTCGCATCCACGCGTTCGGCCGCACGGCGCAGCGCCAGCTCACGCAATGCTGTCAGATTTTGCGGCTTGAAAAAGTTCTCGACGGCGCGCACCGCGGTGTCCTGAACGTAGACCTTGCCTTCGGCGAGCCGCCGGAGAAGTTCGTCTGGAGGAAAATCAACGAGGACGACCTCGTCGGCCTTGTCGAACATGGTGTCGGGAACCGTCTCGCGTACCCTTACCTTGCTGATCTTCTGCACGACGTCGTTGAGGCTCTCGAGATGCTGGATGTTAAGCGTCGTCCATACATCGATGCCCGCGGCGAGCAGTTCATCGATGTCCTGCCATCGCTTAGGATGGCGGCTGCCAGGCACGTTGGTATGGGCATATTCATCGACAAGCAGAAGGCCTGGTCGCCGCGCCAAGGCACCGTCGAGGTCGAATTCCCGCGTAACCTGATTACGGTAGACGATTGATTTGCGCGAGAGGACCTCGAAACCTTCGATCAGTTGCTCGGTCTCGCGCCGGCCGTGCGTTTCGATCAGACCCGCCACAACGTCGCGCCCACCAGACTTCTCGGCGCGCGCTGACATCAACATGGCGTAAGTCTTGCCGACACCGGGCGCCGCGCCGAGAAATATCTTCAGGTGTCCTCGCCCTTCTCGGCGGGCGAAAGCGAGCAGCGCGTCAGGCGAGGCTTTCTGGACTTCCACGGCGGCCATGCCATCCCTTTGACCAACCAATTCTACAGTCAATCACCGGCGCACACGACAAGACCTATTTGGCTATCCTTGGCGAGACGCGCCATAGCGTCTGTCACGCAAGCCGGCCCACAAATTCGGGGGCCTGCGCGAACGTTTCCGTTCCGCGGCTGGTTCGGACGAGGTTTTTTCGAAACAAAGCGCAGACTCAAAAGCACACCGGAGCCGGGGATGTTCGATCCGCTGAAGGTGGGTTTTCAAGACCGCCGTGTTGTCCGCATTGTCGGGGGCATCGAGCGCTGCGCACACACTATTAGTCGTTCTGGAAAAGAATTCAGCCCTTTGCCGAGTCGCGCCGAGTGAATCGAACTGGCTGGCCAGTGCGGACGCTGCAAAGCGGTCTTCGATCCTGCGCGTGATCGCAAAGCGCAGGATGAGCAGAAGCCAGTCCTCGATTTGCCGTTCGCGCCAAGCGCGCAGATCGACAGTGGGTGTCACTCTATTTGGCCGCCAGCCCATCGAGCGCGAGATTAAGACCAAGCACGTTCACGCGCCGCTCTCCCAGAAAGCCGAACGTGCGCCCTTCGATGCGGTCCTGCACCAGACCCCGCACGCGCTCTTCCGGCAGGCGGCGCGCCTTGGCGACACGCGGCACCTGAAAGAGCGCCGCCTCCGGCGAAATGTCGGGATCGAGCCCGCTGCCTGAGGTGGTAACCAAATCGACCGGCACCGGCATTGCGGGATTCTCGCCTTTCAGCTTTGCGAGCTCGCCTTTGACGCGCTCCGCCAGCGCCTTGCTGGTTGGGCCGAGGTTGGAGCCGCCGGAATTCGCCGCCTTGTAGGGCGCGTCGATCGTCTTTGAGGAATCCTTCGGGTCGGGCGCGTTCGTTGCCGACGGCCGGCCATGGAAATACCCGTCGCTCGTGAACTGCTGGCCGATCAAAGCCGAGCCGACAAGCTTGCCATCCTTTTCGATCAGGCTGCCTCGCGCCTGACGCGGGAAGGTCACGTCGGCAATACCCGTGATGACGAGCGGATAAATAAGACCGGTGATGATTGTCAGTGCGACGACGAATACGATGGCCGGACGGACTTCTTTCAACATGACAGCCTCCTCAGGCCAGATGCAACGCGGTCACCGCCAGATCGATGGCCTTGATGCCGATGAACGGCAGAATAATGCCGCCCGCTCCGTAGATCAGAAGGTTTTGGCGCAGCAGCGCCGCAGCGCCGATCGGGCGGTATTTGACGCCCTTCAGCGCCAACGGAATGAGCGCGATGATGATGAGCGCATTGAAGATGATCGCCGACAGGATCGCGCTCTGCGGCGTTTCCAGATGCATGACGTTGAGCACCTGAAGCTGCGGATAGAACGCAACGAACATCGCGGGGATGATGGCAAAGTATTTGGCAACGTCGTTAGCGATTGAAAACGTGGTGAGCGCGCCGCGGGTCATCAGCAGCTGCTTGCCGATCTCCACAACTTCGATCAGCTTGGTCGGGTTGGAATCGAGATCGACCATGTTGCCGGCTTCGCGCGCGGCCTGCGTGCCGCTCTGCATGGCGACACCGACGTCCGCCTGAGCCAACGCAGGGGCGTCGTTGGTGCCGTCGCCGCACATCGCAATCAGCCGCCCGTGCGCCTGCTCGTTGCGAATGTAGCGAAGCTTGTCCTCGGGCGTCGCCTCGGCGAGGAAATCGTCAACGCCTGCTTCCGACGCGATCGAGGCCGCCGTGACCGGATTGTCACCGGTGATCATGACTGTCTTGATGCCCATGCGCCGTAAGGCCGCGAAACGTTCCTTGACGTCGGGCTTCACAACGTCCTTCAGATGAATCACACCGAGCAAACGGCCGTTCTCGACGAGCCCGAGCGGCGTACCGCCGGAGCGCGCGATCTTGTCCACGGCCGCGCGAAACGCCGGCGGCTCAATGATTACTTGGCCGGCCTGTTCACGGGCAAACTTGAGTACGGAATCGATCGCACCTTTGCGCAGCTTGCGGTCGCCGATATCGACGCCGGAGAGGCGCGTCGTGGCGGAAAAATCGATGAATCTGGCTTCCTTGGGCGTCGGCTGGCGGCGGACATTGTACTTTTCCTGGACCAGCACGATGATTGAACGGCCTTCCGCGGTCTCGTCCGCGGCACTCGCCAGCAAGGCGGCTTCTGCGGCTTCCTTCTCCGACACGCCCGGCACCGGGATGATCTCCGTCGCCAGCCGATTGCCGAAAGTGACCGTGCCAGTTTTGTCCAAGAGCAGCGTATCGACGTCACCGGCCGCTTCGACCGCGCGTCCCGACGTAGCCAACACGTTGAAGCGCACCAGCCGGTCCATGCCGGCGATGCCGATCGCTGACAGGAGCGCGCCGATGGTCGTCGGGATAAGCGTAACAAACAGCGCCACCAGCACCACCACTGAAATGGCGCCGCCGGCATAGGCCGCGTAGCTCGGGATCGTGGCCGTCGCGAACACGAAGATGATCGTGAGGCCGACGAGCAGAATGTTGAGCGCGATTTCGTTGGGCGTCTTCTGCCGTTCGGCGCCTTCGACCAGCCTGATCATGCGGTCGAGAAAGGATGAGCCGGCTGACGAGGTGATGCGGACGACGATGCGATCCGAGATCACCGTGGTGCCGCCAGTGACCGCCGAACGGTCGCCGCCGGATTCGCGGATGACCGGCGCGGATTCGCCCGTAATCGCGGCCTCGTTGACCGACGCGATGCCTTCGATGACTTCGCCATCGCCTGGGACGATATCGCCCGTCTCGCAGACCACGAGGTCGCCTGCTTGCAGCTCCTCGGCTGCGACTCCTTCAAATACATCGCGATTGTCGGGCATCAGAACGCGTTTGGCGCGCGTCTCGGTACGGGTCTTGCGCAGCGTATCGGCCTGCGCTTTGCCGCGCCCTTCGGCAACAGCCTCGGCCAGATTGGCGAACAGCACCGTGAACCACAGCCAGATGACGATTTGCAGCTCAAAGCCGATTGAGCGCCCGCCAATTATCGCGTCGCGGACGAGCAGGATCGTCGTCAGCAAGGTGACCATTTCGAGCACGAACATGACCGGGTTCTTGGCAAGCGTGCGCGGATCGAGCTTGACGAAAGCCTGGCCGATCGCGGGAACAACGATCCGTGGATCGAGCAGCGTGGTCACTGGCATACGCTTGCGGGTTTTCGAGCTTTCCATGTGTCACCACCTAGAAAACGGCGCCGGCTTGCATCGCCAGATGCTCGACGATGGGACCAAGCGCGAGCGCAGGGAAAAACGTGAGGCCGCCGACGATCAAAATGACACCGACCAGCAAGCCGACGAACAGGCCGCCGGTGGTTGGGAATGTGCCACTCGAAGCCGCCACCGGTTTCTTTTGAACGAGCGAGCCGGCAATCGCCATCGCCGGAATGATCATCCAGAAGCGGCCGACCAGCATCGCGACAGCGCCGGTGTAATTATAGAACGGCGTATTCCCAGTAAGCCCCGCGAACGCCGAGCCGTTGTTGCCGGTCTGCGACGTGTAGGCATAAAGCACTTCGGTGAACCCGTGCGGGCCGGCATTGGCCATCGACGCGACCGCCGGCGGATAGACCATCGCGACAGCCGTCCAGCCGAGATACATCAGCGGCAGGATCAGGATGGCGAGCATCGCCATTTTTACTTCCTTGGCCTCGACTTTCTTGCCGACATACTCAGGCGTGCGGCCGACCATCAGTCCGGCCACGAAAACCGTGACGATGACGAACAGCAGCATCCCGTAGAGGCCGGCGCCTACACCGCCAACGACGATCTCGCCGAGTTGTATGTTGATCAGGGGAATCATGCCGCCGAGCGCGGTGAATGAGTCGTGCATGGCGTTGACCGCGCCGCAGGATGCAGCGGTCGTGATCACCGCAAAGAGCGCCGAGGCGACGATGCCGAAGCGAACCTCCTTGCCTTCCATGTTGCCGCCGGTAAGGCCCAGCGAATTCAGCAAAGTGGTGCCTGACGCTTCGGCCCAATAGGTGACGATGACGCCCGCGATGAACAGCACGCCCATCGCAGCGAGGATCGCCCAACCCTGGCGCTGGTTGCCGACCATGCGGCCAAACACGTTGGTGAGCGCGGCGCCGAGGGCAAAAATCGAGATCATCTGCACAAAGTTCGACAGCGCGGTCGGGTTCTCGAACGGATGCGCTGCATTGGCGTTGAAAAAGCCGCCGCCGTTGGTGCCCAGCATCTTGATGGCCACCTGCGAGGCGACCGGACCGACGGCAATGGTCTGCTTGGCGCCTTCCAGCGTCGTCGCGTCGACG
>JBAUHH010000496.1:0-4883 GCA_049680165.1 Pseudolabrys sp. | reverse complement strand
ATCGACAACCTGCTGCTGTTCCGCTGCGTGCAGGTGCTGCGCCGGCTGCAACTGAAAAATCGCGACGTCGGCCTGTTCTGCAACGTCAACGCCACCACGCTGTCGGACCCGGCCTACTTCCAGCAATTTCTCGAATTCATGGAAGCGAACCGCGCGCTGGCGCCGACGCTGATGTTCGAATTCACGCAAGTGGCCTATCGCAGCTTCGGCCCGCTCGAGCACGAGAGCCTCGCGGCGCTCGCCGAGCGCGGCTTCCGCTTCTCCATGGACCACGTCACCGATCTGCGCATGGAGCCGAAGGAGCTTGCCGACCGTTCGTTCCGCTTCTTCAAGGTGCCGGCAAAGCTTTTGCTCAACCGCGCGATCACCGCACAAAGCGACATCCATCCGGCCGATCTCGCCGACCTTTTGGCGCGCTCCGGCATCGATCTCATCGCCGAGCGCATCGAAAGCGAGAACAAGGTGGTCGATCTGCTCGACCACGACGTGCGCTTCGGCCAGGGCTTCCTGTTCTCGCCGCCGCGGCCGGTGCGCGCGGAGGCCTTGCAAGGCGTCGCCGATGGCGGCAAGACCACGGGCGGGACGAGAACGCCGGGACAGCCGCCGTCGATGCTGGTCAGCGAAAGCATCAGCGGCCATTGATCCGCGCCAACGATCGGCCCGCATTGCGCCCTAACTTATCGCGCCATGAGCACAGTCCCTCCCGCCACCGCGCACTTCGCCACGCTCGCGCCAGCCTATGACGTGCTGCTGTGCGACGTGTGGGGCGTGGTGCACAACGGCGTGGCGCCGTTCCCGCACGCCTGCGACGCGCTGATGCGCTTCCGCGCGCAGGGCGGCAGCGTCATCCTGATCACCAATTCGCCGCGCCCGAGCGATTCCGTCGCCCGCCAGTGCGACCGCTTGGCTGTGCCGCGCGAGGTCTATGACGGCATCGTCTCCTCCGGCGACATGACCCGCAGCGTCATCGTCTCGCGCGCGGGCCAGAGTCTTTTCCATCTCGGGCCGGAGCGCGACAGCTCGATCTTCACCGGCCTCGGTGTGCGGTTTGCGCCGCTGGAGAGCGCCGACTACGTGGTGTGCTCCGGCCTGTTCAACGACGAGACCGAGACGCCGGAGGACTACCGCGACCGGCTGCAAGCGATGCACGGGCGCGGCCAGTTCATGCTGTGCGCCAATCCCGACGTGGTCGTCATGCGCGGCGACAAACTGGTCTATTGCGCTGGTGCGCTGGCCGATCTCTATGCCGGCCTGGGCGGCGAGGCGTTCTATGCCGGCAAGCCCTATCGGCCGATCTACGACATGGCGATCGCGAAAGCGGAAGCGGTGGGCGGCGGCAAGGTTACCTTGGCGCGCATGCTGGCGATCGGCGATTCACTGCGCACCGATCTGCGCGGCGCGGCGACGCTCGGCATCGACTTCCTGTTCGTGACGTCAGGGATTCATTCCGAGCAATTCGAGGGAAACGCTGACCCGCAAGCGCAAACGGTGCGCGAGACGCTCGGCAAGGCGGCGCCGAAAGCAATCATGCAGGATTTGACGTGGTGAGAGTGCCGCAGCCGACAGTCAGGGTGGGTCGGGGAAGATCGCTTCGATCTTGCTCTTGAGCGTCGTCGCGTTGAACGGCTTGACGATGTAATTCGACACGCCGGCTTTTTTCGCGGCGATCACGTTCTCGGTTTTTGATTCGGCGGTGACCATGATGAACGGCACCTGCGCGAGATTGGGATCGGCGCGCACTTCCCGCAGCAGGTCGTAGCCGGTCATCGGCTCCATATTCCAGTCGGAGATGACAAGGCCGTAGTGACGCACGCGCATCTTGGCAAGCGCTGCCGTGCCGTCGGTGGCGTCGTCGATCTCCTCAAATCCGAGCTGACGCAGCAGATTGCGGATGATGCGGATCATCGTGCTGTAATCGTCCACGACGAGAACCGGCATCGATAGGTCGACAGCCATGGAGTGACGCCCGTGGGCCCCCAAAATCTGGCTGGAAACTAACAACCCGGCTTGAACAACCCGTTAATTTGAAAATTTGTTTACGCGGCGTTAATCATGCCGCCGCCGGGGGTGCCGCTTGACGTGGTATTCAGCAGGCGGCAGCGAGGCGGCGATCCGGTCCCCGACACGATGAGCGACAGTCACCAGCCGGCGAAATCCTTCGTCGTCGCGCGCGAAACCGCGCACGGCGGCGATATTGGCGTGCTGGCGGGGGCGGTGGTCGCCATCGGCAACTTCGACGGCGTGCACCGCGGCCATCGCGCGGTGATTGCAGCCGCGCAAAAACGCGCGCGCTCTCTCGGCCGCAAGGCCGCGGCTTTGACGTTTGCGCCGCATCCGCGGCGCTTTTTCCAGCCGCAGGACACACTGTTTCAGTTGAGCGACGAGCGCGCCAAGCTGCGGCTTCTGGCGGCGACCGGGCTCGACGGCGTCATTGTCATGCGCTTCGACGCCGCGCTCGCGGGGACCACGGCGGAAGATTTCATCGGCAAGATTCTGGTCGAGCGATTCAAGATCGGCGGCGCGGCCATCGGCTTCGATTTTCATTTCGGCAAGAACCGCACCGGCTCGCCGGCGTTTCTGGCGGAGCAGGGCGCAAGGCTCGGTTTTGCCGTCGACGTCGTGCCGCCGCTCGAGGACGAAGGCCGGCCGATTTCATCCGGCGCGGTGCGCACGGCGCTGTCCGCCGGCAAGGTGGTGGAGGCGGCCGAGCTTCTGGGCGCGCCGTGGTTCGTTTCGGGTGAAGTCATCCACGGCGAGAAGCGCGGGCGCGGGCTCGGATTTCCGACCGCCAATGTGCGGCTCGATCCGGCCTGCGAATTGAAGCACGGCATCTACGCGGTGCGCGTGCAGGTTGACGGCAAGCGCTTTGGCGCGGTGGCGAGCTTCGGCCGCCGCCCGATGTTCGACAATGGCGCGCCGCTGCTGGAAGTATTTCTGTTCGACTTTACCGGCGATCTCTACGGCCGGACGATCGACGTCGCCTTCATCGGCTGGGTGCGGCACGAGCAGACTTTCGAGACGGTCGACGCCCTCAAGCGTCAGATGGGCGAGGACAGCCGCCGCGCGCACGAAGCGCTCGCCCGCGCGGGCGACGCCTTTCCGCAATTGGGGAATATCTAAGGTTAAGGTGCAATCAGATGGGGTTGAAGCAGCTTGTTTCTCCGCTCATTCCCGCGAAAGCGGGAATCCAGCGCTTTTGGCTCTGGGTCCCCGCTTTCGCGAAGACGAGCGGATAGTGGAATCGATTCAGATCAAGTGAATCAAGCGTTAGTGCTTGTCGGTGGTGTCGTGGCCGTTCGACCATTCGCGCGCGATGCCGGCGGCGAACAGGCCGAGCGCGGCGAGCGGCACGGTCTTCTTCCAGCCGATCATCCTGCCGATTTCGACGCCGGCGGCGAGCACGCGGGGGTCCTGCCAGAACGACGGCGTTCGCGCCCGCGCCGCGAGTGCGCGCCTGGCGCGTTCGATCTCGCGCCGGCGCACGATGAACAGCACGGTGAATGCGACGAGCGCGAGCACGAGATAAATGCCGGCGAGCGTGAGCGCCGCGGTCAGGCTGTCATAGCGCTGCGACAGCCAGATATAGGCCGCGATAGTGAAGAAAATCAGCGCCACCGACGCGGCAACGCCTGCGAGAACGCCCCACAGCGCGAGTGAGGGAATCAGGCCCCTCGCTTTGGCCGACAACTCGGCGTGACGCAGCCAGCCCTCGATCATCGGTGTGCCCGGCTTTAAGCCTAGCGCCGCCAGAATGCGCCGACGAGAAATCCAATTCCGGCCGTAATGGCGAGCGTGGTGTAGGGGCGCTCCTGCAGTTGCTCGTTGATCATGTCGTTGACCTCGTCGCCCGCCTTGCGCGCGCGCTTTTCGGCGTCCTTGAGCGCGCCATCGACGTTGGATTTCGCACTCTTCCAGGCGTGCGTGCCGCGTGCGGCCGCGATGGTGCCGAGCTGCTGGGCGAGCCGCGTGATGTCGTCGCGCAGCTCTTCGAGATCTTCCTGAATATCGTCCGACGCTTCCGATGCGGCTTTCGTGGAATCGCGCACGGCTTTGCGCGCGTCCTTCATAGTCTCATGCGTCGTGTCGCGCACGGCTTCTGCTGCGGATGTGGCCATCGGTTAACTCCAGCGAGTGAAAGTGGGTTCGACCTACAATTCGCCAGCAGGGGAACTTGTTCCCGTTTATTCGGGTAAATTCGGCTCTTCCGACGGGAAAACATGGTTGAAGATCACGCGGCCGATGATCGCCAGCGGCACGGCCAGCAGCGCACCGATCGGGCCCCACAGCCATGCCCAGAAAACCAGCGACAGAAAGATCGCCAGCGCGCTCAGCGGTAGCCGGCTGCCCAAAACCGTCGGCGAGATGATCTGGCCTTCGATCGTGGTGAGAACGACGAAGCTCGCCGGCGGCAGCAGCGCATGAATGAGATCGGGAAACGTCACAAGGCCGACGCCGAGCAGGATGACGACGATGCAGGCCGGCCCGATATAGGGGATGTAATTTAACACACCGGCGAGAACGCCAAAGATGATCGGGTTGGGGATGCCGAACGCCCACGCGCCCGCCGCCACCACCACGCCGAGGCAGATGTTGATCAGCGTCACCATCGCCAGATAGGACGCAAGGTTGTGTCCGATGTCGTTGAAGATGCGGATGACGCGCAGCCTGGCATTGCGATCGGAGAACAGCGACGGCAAATAGCGCCGGATCTGCGAATGGCTGGCGAGGAAGAACAGCAGCGCCACGAAAAAGATGACGACCTGCGCCACCGCCGGCGTGACGAAGGCGAGCACCGGCGTGACCATGCTGAGTTGCGATTCCTGCACCGCGACCGCGTTGGCGTCGGACGGAATGAAAATCTTCTGCAAGTCGCGCAAGGCGCT
>JBAUHH010000495.1:0-2709 GCA_049680165.1 Pseudolabrys sp. | reverse complement strand
TCGCGTGCGCGATGTTCTGCAGCAACACGGTCTTGCCGGTGCGCGGCGGCGACACGATGAGCGCGCGCTGGCCTTTGCCGATCGGGGCGACGATATCGATGACGCGCGGCGAGAGATCCTTCTTGGTCGGATCCTCGTGCTCCATCTTCAAGCGCTCGTCGGGATAAAGCGGCGTCAGGTTGTCGAAGTTGACCTTGTGCTTGGCTTTTTCCGGATCTTCGAAATTGAGCGTGTTGACTTTCAGCAGCGCGAAGTAGCGCTCGCCTTCTTTCGGGGAACGGATGTGACCGTCGACGGTGTCGCCGGTGCGCAGGCCGAAGCGGCGGATTTGGCTTGGCGAGACATAGATGTCGTCGGGGCCGGAGAGGTAGTTGGATTCCGGCGAGCGCAGGAAGCCGAAGCCGTCGGAGAGAACCTCGACGACGCCTTCGCCGATGATGTCGATTTCCTGCGTGGCGAGTTGCTTGAGGATCGCGAACATCAACTCCTGCTTGCGCATGGTGCTGGCGTTCTCGACGTTATTCTGCTCGGCAAAGGCAACGAGCTCTGCCGGAGTCTTGGACTTCAAGTCCTGGAGTTTCATTTCCCGCATGGGGGGTAGCTGTCCTGTGTGGAGAGAGCCCGGCGCTTCACAAAACGGAAGGGGAGCGCACGGGGGATTTAGAGAGAGGGATCGCAGGTCTTTAGGTAACGCGGGAGTTTGGAAAAAAGTGCCCGGGGACCCGATGCTGCGACCGGTCCGAACGCTCGGAGCCGGAACGCGACTGCATCCGCCTGCGCTCGGTGGGATGACGCAAACATAAGAAAAGACGCGATTTTTAGCAAGAGGCGAGGGGCCGCCTGTGCACGATTTAGCGGGGCTCAGAACGGCTTCACGACCGCCAAAATGACGATCAGGATCAGGAGGATCGTTGGTATCTCATTGACGATACGATAGAATTTAGCGGAATGCCGGTTGCGGTCGCTGGCGAACTGCTTAACCAAGCCCGCAAAGAACCCGTGCAGGCCCGACATCGCGATCACCAGCACGAGCTTCACATGCAGCCAGCCGGCGGCAAGGAAGGCGTCCTTTCCCATCAGCCAGATCAGCGCGAGGCCGAGCACCCAAGTCGCGATCATCGCCGGATTGATGATCAGCTTGAGCAGCCGGCGCTCCATCAGCTTGAACGTTTCGGATTGCTGCGAGCCGGGCGCGGCACCGCAATGATAGACGAACAGCCGCGGCAGATAGAGCATGCCCGCCATCCAGGCGATGACGGCGATGATGTGGAAGGCTTTGATCCAGAGATACATTGCGATCGTCATTGCCGGGCTTGACCCGGCAATCCATCATTCAAACATGCCGTACTGGGTTTACATACTCGCAAGCGGCCCCGGAGGCACGCTCTATGTTGGCGTAACGAATGATCTGATACGGCGCGCGCATGAGCACCGGGAAGGGAATGTCGCCGGCTTTACGAAAAAGTACGGCGTCACATCTCTCGTTTATTTTGAGCAACACGAAACCGCACCGGACGCAATTCAACGCGAAAAGAATATCAAGCATTGGTCGCGAGAGTGGAAAATAGATTTGATCGTTTCAATCAATCCGACCTGGCGCGATCTATATGATGAGATCGTTCAGTAGAGGATGGATCGCCGGGTCAAGCCCGGCGATGACGACGGTGGTTGGGATAGATCAGCGATAACAGAATCTCGTGGCTCGCTGCGCTCGCCACCCTCCCCTTTCAGGGGAGGGATTAACAGTCAGCCCCGCACCCGCTGCAACATCCGCTCGACATGCGCGATGGGTGTGTCGGCCAGGATGCCGTGGCCGAGGTTGAAGATGAAGGGGCCAGATGAAAGTGCGGCCATGATGGCGTCGACATCATGATCGAGTTTATCGCCGCCGGCGCGCAAAACTTCCGGCGATAGATTGCCCTGCACCGGCAAATGCCTTTGCAACGCGCGCGCTTCGCCGAGCACGACGGTCCAGTCAAGGCCGATGCAATTTATGCCGGTCGCTTCGACATAACGTGGCAGGAATTTTCCTGCATCGCGCGGAAAGCCGATGAATTTCGTGCCCGGCGCCTGCGCGCGCACGCCCTCGACGATTTTCTTTGTCGGCGCGATACACCAGCGCTCGAATTCTTTTTCCGGCAGCACACCAGCCCATGTGTCGAAAATCTGCAAGACTTCGGCGCCAGCCTTGAGCTGACCAACCAGATACGTGATCGAAGCCTGCACCAGCCGATCGATCAACCGCGCAAAACCGTCCGGTTCCTGCGACGCAAACCGCAAGGCTTCGTCACGCGATGCACCGCCTGAAACGACATAGGTCGCCACCGTCCAGGGTGCACCGCAAAATCCAATCAATGCGGTTTTCAAATCGAGCGCCGCCTTGACGTTGCTCACCGTCTGATAGATCGGCGCAAATACCTTCTCATCCGCCGTTTCACTCAAGCCCTTAAGCGCGGCGGTATCCGGCAAAGGCTCGAGCTTCGGACCTTCACCAACGGTGAACTCGACCTTGCGGCCGAGCGCCAGCGGCACGATCAGAATGTCCGAAAATAAAATCGCGGCATCGAAACCGAACCGCCGCACCGGTTGCAGCGTTACCTCGGCGGCCAGCTTCGGATTGAAACAGAGATCGAGGAACCCGCCGGCTTTTTCCCGAACCTCTCGATACTCAGGAAGATAACGTCCCGCTTGCCGCATCAGCCATACCGG
>JBAUHH010000494.1:0-3830 GCA_049680165.1 Pseudolabrys sp. | reverse complement strand
AGAGTTTTCTTGACCTCGATCGGACGCATCCGCGGTCCGATATGTTTCAGGAATGCCAGTATCGCGGCTTGAGCCATGATCCCTTCTTTTCATTGAAGTTTTAGACTGTTTTGGTGAGAGCACGCTTAAGCCACCGACCTGATAAACCCAATGATTTGGCCATGGTGCGAAGTATCCGCACAACGGCTCTACGAATCACTCAACGTAAAGATACGTATTCTGGCACCCTAGTCACGTGCGACCGCAGGCTTGGCCACCGTCGCGTCGGCGGGTGGCCCGATCGACACCATCGGCAACCTCACCGGCGGTCCGCGTTGGTCACGAGCGGGTAAGGCTTGGTAACGCGCGGCTTTGCCAGCGTTTGGGCAAGGCAGGGCGACAATAAAAGGCGATTCCACGCCTCATGGCGCAAAACCGCGGGCAACGGCTTATTAACGCTGCGCCGCTACGGTTACCGCATCCACGGATATCGCTGGCCATGGCAACCCGCAACGCGCGCGACATTCGTTACAGCATCGTGGTGCCGGTCTTCAACGAAGAGGCCGTGCTGCCGATCCTGCTCAGGCGCCTCGATGCGCTGATGGATCGCCTCGACGGACCGGCGGAAGCGATCCTGGTCGACGACGGCAGCTCCGACTCGAGCTCGATCGTGATGCGAGCGCGCGCGAAAGACGACCCACGTTATCGTTATATCGGGCTCACGCGAAACTTCGGTCATCAGATCGCAATCACCGCCGGCATGGACGCTGCAAGCGGCGCCGCCGTGATCGTCATGGACGCCGACCTGCAAGACCCGCCGGAAGTCGTCGAGCAAATGATCGCGCAGTGGAAAGCCGGGTACGACGTCGTCCATGCACGACGGCTGTCGCGCGATGGCGAGGGCGTGTTCAAGCGCGCCACCGCATCGTTCTTTTACAAACTGCTCGGCCGCCTGTCCTCCGTTGAGATCCCGGCAGATGTCGGCGATTTCCGGCTGGTCGATCGCCGCGTCGTGGAGCGGTTCCGGGCAATGCCCGAACAGGATCGCTTCGTGCGCGGCATGTTCGCCTGGCTCGGCTTCAGGCAGACGTCGGTCGATTTCCATCGGCCGCCACGGCTGGCGGGCACGACCAAGTACCCGTTCTGGAAGATGCTGCGTCTCGCCGTCAACGCAGTGATCGGATTCTCCGATGCGCCGCTGCGGGCCGCGATCTGGGCCGGGCTCACCGTATCAGGCCTCGCGATGCTTTACGGACTCTATGTGATCGGCCTGTGGCTCGCGCATTCGAGCCTGGTCGAGGGCTGGTCTTCGACCATCATCGTCATCTCGTTCCTCTGCGGCATGAACATGCTGATGACGGGCATCATCGGTCTCTACATCGGCCGCATCTATGCTGAAGTGAAGCGTCGGCCGCTCTACGTCGTCGAACAGCGCGCCGGTTTCGATGCCGTTGAAACCGCCGGAGCGGAGCCGGACACGCGCACGAGAGTTGCATGAGCGAACTGTTCGACCGGTACGATCGCTCTTACGGCGGGACGGTACAATCGTCGATCGATTTCTCGGGTCTGCCGCACGCGTTCTTTCTCCAAGCCAAGGCCGATCTCATGCGCGAGAAGATTGCCGCGCATTTCGACGGCCGCAAGCCGGACGGCCTCGATGTCGGCTGTGGCGTCGGCTCCTTTCATCCATTCGTGCGCAGCCTGTTCGCGCGCTATTGCGGAGCCGACGTTTCGGCAGCAAGCATCGCTCAGGCGCGCGAAAAGCAGCGCGATGTCGAATATGCCGCCTATGACGGTGTCTCGCTGCCTTACGAGGATGGTGCATTCGATTTCGTCAGCGCGATCTGTGTCGTGCACCACGTCCCGCCGGCCGCTTGGCCTGCTTTCACCCGCGAATTGCGCCGCGTGACCCGCAAAGGCGGATTGATCGCGCTGATCGAGCACAACCCGTTCAATCCGTTGACACGGCTCGCGGTCAACCGCTGCGAATTCGACCGCGACGCGGTGCTGTTGCGTGCCGCGACGGCCGAGCGCCTGATGGCGCAGGCGGGGCTGTCGCGCATCGCCAGCGATTACTTCCTGTTCCTTCCGTTCAAGGCGGCCCTCGTGCGAAAGGCCGAGCGCGCATTCGCCAGGATTCCGCTCGGCGCTCAATACATGACGTGCGGCGAGGCGTAAGATGACGAGCGCGCGGTCGGCTGCGCCCGTCATGTCGCGTGCCGTTTCAGTGCCGCACATCTGGATCTTCGTCGCGATCGTCGCCGCCGCGCTGATCGAACGGGCATTGATCGACACCGCCCCCGACGTGAGCTGGCTGCTCACGCTCGGCGAGAAGATGCTGGCGGGCGCGCGTCCCTACGTCGACTTCATTGAAGTCAATCCGCCGGCCTCGATCTACGTCTATCTTCCCGCGATTTTGCTGGGCCGGCTGACCGGCGTCTCGCCGGAATTCGCCGTTGGATTGCTGGTTTTCGCCGGCGTCGCGGCGAGCCTGTGGATATCGGCCAGGATCGTCGTCGAAGCCGGCATCGTGCGAGCGGAAAACACTTGGCCAATCGCGGCGGTGCTCGCGACCATGCTGCTCGTGCTGCCGGCTGCTGCGTTCGGTCAGCGCGAGCACATCGCGCTCATCACGTTCCTGCCGATGCTGGCGGTCGCGACGCTCCGCGCGCAACGAAAGCCGGTAATGTTACGCTGGATCATCGTCGCCGGCGTGGGCGCCGCTGTGACGGCGGTCATCAAACCCCATTTCATCTGTCCGGTTGTTTTTGTTGCGGCAACGGCAGCGATCTGCGCGCGCTCGTGGCGCCCGGTGCTCGCGCCCGAAAACTGGATTTCCGCCGGTCTTGTGATCCTCTACGCGGCGGCGGTGGTGATCGCCTATCCGGAATTCGTTTTCGATCTCGTACCGATCATCATGGCTGTCTATGTGTCGCAGAAGGCGTCGTGGGCAGATCTTCTGACGTTCGGCGCGATTCCATTCTGGTGCGGAGGATTGGCGGCGATCGTCCTGCTCAAGCGGCGCGCTGCGTTTAGGCCGCCCTTTGTGCTGCTGACCGCGGCATCGGCCGGTTTCCTCATTTCATTCGCCCTGCAGCAGAAGGGTGTCGCGTATCACTCCTATCCGGCGCTCGCCTTGATCTTCAGCGCGGCCGTCATCGCCATGTTCGATCGCGCTCCTGCGGCGAAACCGGAATGGTTCGGTTTTCTCGGCAACGGGCTCGCGGTCATCGGCCTCGCGGGCATCATCGGCTCGACATTCTCCTGGTATGCGGTGAGCGCCGATTTGCACTCATTGATCGCTCCGATCCGGGCATCGGTATCGCGGCCGACCGTCCTGAATATTTCCGGCGGCGGCGTCGAGGGCATGGGATTCCCGCTGACGCGTCAGCTCGGGGGCACCTGGGTTGGGCACACCTGCGGCCAATGGATATCGGCGGGCGCCATGGTCGAGAAAATGGAAGGCGCCGACGCCGCCACCGCGGCGGTTCTCGATCGCTACATCGCGCGTGACCGCACCGTCCTCACGGAAGATATCCAGCAAAACAAGCCCGACATCATCCTGGTCGACAGGATTCACTACGATTGGCTGAAATGGGCGCAGACCGATCCCGCGCTGGCGCGTGAGCTCACGGGCTACCACGAGCTGGTCTCGGCGCACGGCATCCTGGTCTTGCGCCGCAACGGCACCTGATCGGCGCTTTCCCGGAGCGAGGGCGCCGGCCGTGGCTCGCGACCGCCAAAGAAGAGGTCTCGAAGGAAGCTGGCGAAGAGGGAGTCCACCTAACTGGCGTCCGCTGACGTTCGCCGCCGCCCCACAAGATTCAAACCGGTGGGCCGAGCGGCAGACC
>JBAUHH010000493.1:0-2049 GCA_049680165.1 Pseudolabrys sp. | reverse complement strand
CTTCAAGAGCTTCGTCACCGAGCTGGGCTTCAAGGAAATCGTCGCCATCCCGATCTCGGCGCGCGACGGCGACAATGTCTCGGCGCGCAGCGAGCGCACGCCCTGGTATAAAGGGCCCTCGCTGCTGGATTATCTCGAATCCGTCGACGTCGAGGACGATCGCACCGGCAGGCCGTTCCGCATGCCGGTGCAATGGGTCAATCGTCCCAATTCGGATTTCCGCGGCTTTGCCGGCACAGTCGCCAGCGGCAGCGTGCGGCCGGGCGACGAAATCGCCGTGCTGCCGTCCGGGCGCACCACCAAGGTCGCGCGCATCGTCACCGCCAACGGCGACCTCGACGTTGGCCACACGAAAAGCGCGGTGACGCTGACGCTCGCGGACGAGATCGACATTGCGCGCGGCGACGTGCTTGCCGCGGTGCGCGACCGGCCGCAGATCGCCGACCAGTTCGCCGCCCAGCTCGTCTGGATGTCGAACGACAGACTGATGCCGGGCCGCTCCTATTTCATGAAGGTCGGCGCGCGCACCATGACCGCGACGATCACTGAACTGCGCCACCGGCTCGACATCGACACGCTGGCGAAGCTCGCCGCCAAGACGCTGTCGCTCAATGAAGTGGGCGTGTGCAACATCGCGACCGCGATGCCGGTCGCCTTCGATCCTTACGCGGAAAACCGCGACACCGGCGCGTTCATCCTCGTCGACCGGTACTCCAACGAGACGGTCGCGGCCGGCATGATCTCTTTCGCCCTGCGCCGCGCCACCAACGTGCACCACCAGGACATCACGGTGGCCAAGGGAGCGCGCTCGGCGCTCATGCACCACAAGCCGGCGGTGCTGTGGTTCACCGGCCTGTCGGGCGCCGGCAAATCGACTATCGCCAACCTGGTTGAGACCGGCCTGCACGCGCGCGGCGTCCACACCATCATGCTCGACGGCGACAACGTGCGTCACGGGCTGAACAAGGACCTCGGCTTCACCGAAACCGACCGCGTGGAAAACATCCGCCGCATCGGCGAGGTCGCGAAGCTGATGACCGAAGCCGGTCTCATCGTGCTGTGCTCGTTCATCTCGCCGTTCCGCGCCGAGAGACGCATGGTGCGCGAGCTGCTCGATAAAGGCGAGTTCATCGAGGTGTTCGTCGACACGCCGATCGACCAGTGCATCGCGCGCGACCCGAAGGGCCTCTACAAGCGCGCGCTTGCCGGCGAGATCAAGAATTTCACCGGCGTCGACCAGGCCTACGAGGTGCCGGAAAATGCCGAGCTGCATCTGATGGCCGGGCGGCAGGAGGCCGACGCGCTGGCCAACAAGGTGATCGACGAGCTCATCCGGCGCGAGATTTGCTCCAAGTAAAAGTGAGATAAGATGACGCGGGGGCGGGTCGCCGGTTCATGATGCGAATTCCGAGGCTCACGCCGCGCCAATTCCTTATCGTCGCGCACGATCTGGTCGCGACCGCCGCGGCCATCGCGCTCACCTTCTACATGCGCTTCCAGGGCAACGAGCTGGACATCCGGCTGCACGGCCTTGCGATTTTCATCCCGGCCTTCGTGGTCTATGCCGGCATCGTCTATTTCATCTTCAAGCTGCACTGGAACAAGTGGCGCTTCACGTCGCTGCCGGACCTCTACAACATTTTCCGCGCGGTGACGGTGCTGGCGATCTCTCTGCTCGCGCTCGACTACGTGCTGCTCGCGCCGAACGTCTACGGCACGTTCTTCTTCGGCAAGACGACCATCCTGCTCTACTGGTTCCTGCAGATGTTCTTTCTCGGCGGCTCGCGCGTCGCCTACCGCTATTTCCACTACGCCCGCACCATCCAGCGCGTGAAGGTCGCCGACGCCACGCCGACATTGGTGATCGGCCGCGCGGCCGACGCCGAAGTGCTGCTGCGCTCGATCGAAAGCGGCGCGGTCAAGAACATCTGGCCGGTCGGCATCCTGTCGTCGTCGCGCGCCGACCTCGGCCAGGCGATCCGCGACATTCCGGTGCTCGGTGACGTTGAGGATCTCGAACGCGTGGTGGCCGATCTCGCGGCGCGCGGC
>JBAUHH010000492.1:0-10077 GCA_049680165.1 Pseudolabrys sp. | reverse complement strand
GCCTTGAGTGCCTTGGCAATCGCGGCGCCAATGCCGCGGGTGCCGCCGGTAACCAACGCAACACGACTCATCGGTCGTCCCCTCGACATTTCGCCCACTTTTATTTTCTCACGCATCCTGCGTCGTGCGTGATTCCCAGAACTCAACTCAGACGCACCTCACGCGTTCCCTCGCGTGGGCCAGCGCGCCGGACCCTTCCTTGCGTGGTGAGCCTTGCTCGGCTCAGCCTCGCCCGACGCACATTTTGTCGTGCGTGTTCGTGCGACCTAACCGCGCTCCACGCATATTTCGCCGTGCGTGTTCGCGCGAACTAACCGCGCTCCACGCACATTGCAATTCCCATGCCGCCGCCGATGCAGAGCGTCGCGAGGCCTTTCTTCGAATTGCGCTTCTGCATTTCGAACAGCAGCGTTGTCAGCACGCGCGCGCCCGAAGCGCCGATCGGATGACCGATGGCGATGGCGCCGCCGTTGACGTTGACCTTCGAGGTATCCCAGCCGAGGTCCTTGTTGACCGCGCAGGCCTGCGCCGCGAACGCTTCGTTGGCCTCGATCAGGTCGAGATCGTCGTGCTTCCAGCCGGCCTTCTTGAGCGCCGCGCGCGACGCCGGGATCGGGCCCGTGCCCATGATCGCCGGATCGACGCCGGCCTGCGCCCATGACACGATGCGCGCGAGCGGCTTCTTGCCCAGTTTGGCTGCTTCCGACGCCTTCATCAGCACCACGGCGGCGGCGCCGTCGTTGATGCCCGATGCGCTTGCGGCGGTGACGGTGCCTTCCTTGTCGAAGGCGGGACGCAATTTTGAAATCGCTTCGAGCGTGACACCGGCCTTCGGATATTCATCGGCATCGACGACGGTATCGCCTTTGCGTGACTTCACCGTGACCGGCGTGATCTCGTCCTTGAACCTGCCGGCTTTCATCGCGGCCTCGGCTTTGTTCTGCGACTTGACCGCGAACTCGTCCTGCTGTGCCCGGGTGATCTGGTATTGCTTGGCGACGTTCTCCGCCGTGTTGCCCATGTGATAGCCGTTGAAGGCATCCCACAGGCCGTCCTTGATCATGGTGTCGACCATCTCGAACGCGCCCATCTTCACGCCGTTGCGCAGATGCTGGGCGTGCGGCGCCATGCTCATCGACTCCTGGCCGCCGGCGACGACGATCTCGCTGTCGCCATTGGCGATCGCCTGATAGCCGAGCGCGACCGCGCGCAGGCCGGAGCCGCAGAGCTGATTGACGCCCCACGCCGGGCTTTCGACCGGAATGCCGGCGGCGATCGACGCCTGCCGCGCCGGATTTTGTCCCTGACCGGCGGTGAGAATCTGACCCATGATGACTTCGGAGACGCGCGCGCCTTCGACGCCGGCGCGGCCGAGCGCGGCCTGGATCGCCGTTTTGCCGAGCTCGTGCGCGGGTAAATTCGCGAATGCGCCGTTGAAGGATCCAACCGGGGTGCGGGCGGCGCTGACAATGACGATGTCGTCTTTCATCTAAAAACTCCTGTTGCGGTCATGGATGCGACCACGGCCGGCGTTTTTTTGGCGTTGCCGCATCCTCGATAGCCCGTCCGGCCCTGTCAATAACAACGGAAACCAGAAAATCAGCAGGAATCGGCACTTTCGAGGCACGCGGACGGCCGAGGCCGGGGCTTCCCGGTCTGCCGCGCCGCCACAAAACGGTGGCCCGTCCCATTGGAAAGTGGTTATGCTCCCGGCCGGGGCAAGGGGGAATGTCGGTCAAGATGGCAGACGAAAAAGAGCCGGTCACAATCAAGAAATACGCCAACAGGCGGCTCTACAACACCGGCACCAGCACCTACGTCACGCTCGAAGACCTCGCCGCGATGGTCAAGGAGGGCGATGACTTCGTCGTCTACGACGCCAAGACCGGAGAGGACATCACGCGCTCGGTGCTGGCGCAGATCATCTTCGAGCAGGAAAACAAGGAAGGCCAAAGCCTGCTGCCGATCGCGTTCCTGCGGCAACTGATCCGCTTCTACGGCGACAGCATGCAGATGCTGGTGCCGCGCTATCTGGAAGCCTCGATCGACTCGCTCACGCGCGAGCAGGGAAAATTCCGCGAGCAGATGGCGCAGGCCTTCGGCGTCAGCGGCTTCGGCCCGCTCGAGGAGCAGGTGCGCCGGAACATGGAGATGTTCGAGAAGACCTTCGCCATGTTCGTGCCGTTCGCGCGCGGACAGGAGAAGGCCTCCTCCGACAAGCCGCAAGGCGGCGGCGGCGAAATGGATGAGTTGAAGCGCCAGCTCGACGAAATGCAGCGCCGCATTGATAAGTTGGGCAAGAAAGAATAATTACGCCGACTTCGCGATCGACTCCGGCCGCTGCGGCGAGGCGAGCCCGAGCAGCGCGCCTTGGAGATAATCGCATCCCAGCGTCTTGAGCGCGGCCGCGGTTTCCTCGTTCTGCACCCATTCGGCGACGGTCTTGAGGCCGAGCCGGCGCGCCAGGTCGATCAGCGTGTGCACGAAGGCGCGATCGTCCGGCGACTTGATCATGTTCTGGACGTAGGCGCCGTCGATCTTCACGATGTCGACGCCGAGCTTGCGCAAATTGCGGAACGAGGTGTAACCGGCGCCGAAATCGTCCATGGCGATGCGGCAGCCGAGATCTTTCAAACGCGTAACGAAACCGCGGGTGTCGCCGACGTCGTGGATTGCCGCCGTCTCCGTGAGTTCAACGATCAGCCGGCCGGCGATGTTACCGCGCGCCCGCAACAGCGCGGTCAAGCCCGCCAGCCATTCGGGATCGGCGGAGGATTCCGGCGAGACATTGACGCTGCAATGCAGGCTCGGCGCGGCGGTCATGTTTTCGACCACCAGCTCAAGCACGCGATGGTCGAGCAAGCGGATGAGGCCGAGCCGCTCGGCGGCCGGAACGATCTCGTGGTTGGACAAGATGGTGCCGTCGGCGCGCTGCACGCGCAGGAGGCATTCGTAGAAGGCCGGACGGCGCGAGCCGGCCTCGACCACCGGCTCGTAGGCGAGCGCGACGCGCCGCTCGTTGAGCGCGGTGACAATCTCGTCACTTGTGCGCACGCTTTCGCGCCGGAACGCATCGCGCTCGATGTTCGGGTGGTAGGCGTTGAAGGTGCCCTGCCGCCGGGAGCGCGCGGCTTCGAGCGCTTCATGCGCGCGGCTCAAAACTTCCTGGACGTCGCGCGCGTGGCGCGGCGCGGTCACGCCGCCGATCGTCACCGTCGCCGCCACCGGACCGGCCGCGGTCGGCATGGTCTCCTCGCGCACGCCCGCGAGCAGGCGTTCGGCCGCGGTGACCAATTCCTCCGGCGAGCAATTCTTCAGGATCACGCCGAACTTGTTGCCGGAGTGACGGCCGAGCGTATCGCCGCCGCGCAAGCGCGCGCGGATGCGCTTGGCGACGTGCGCCAGCACCTGGTCGGCCACGTCGAAGCCGTAGCCTTCGTTGAGGCGGTCGAGATTGTCGACCGCGACCAGCAGGAAGCCGCATGAGGAGCGGAAGCGGTTCGCCTCATCGACCGTGGCGGCCAGCATCTCGACCAGCCGCGCGCGGTTGAATTCGCCGGTGAGCGCGTCGAACTGGGCATGGAAAGCAAGCTGGCGCTCGCGCTCGTGCCGCTCCGTGATGACGCGCACGATGCCGTGCGCGCGCGCCGGCGCGCCATCCGCGCCCGCAAACCAGCGGCCGGAATCTTCCAGCCAGATTTTTTCCGCGCCGGGCGCGGGGCTGAATCCGTATTGCGCCTGGTAGGGAACGCCGCCGCCCTCGTCGGTCGCGCCCGACTTGCAGACGGCGTCGAAGCGGCTCACGCCGCCCTTGGCGTCGACGAGCTGCGCGAAGGCGCGGTTGTTGGCGATGGACGTTCCGTCGGTGACGCCGAGCACCCGCGCGGCATTGGCGGACCAGGCGATCGCATCGGTGCCGATGCGCCACTCGTAGGCGGCGTCGCCGATCGATTGCAGAATTTCGGTGGTATCCAGCGAACCGGGCGGCTGGTCGTTATGGGTCACGAGGTCGCCCCGATATGGAACGCCCGGGATGCCGCGGGCGTTGTCCGGATACGCAGGATGCAGGCTCGTAAGCTACGGACGAACCATAAATAATTAGGAAAAGCCGTCCGTTTCCACGTCATCGGCCTGCTCCAGCGGCACTTGCGGCGCACCGGCACAAGCCTTGCGACGCAAGGGTGGGAGGCACCACCCATGTCCCGATTTGGGACAGTGTTGAGGACGCCATGAGTGTGATCGACTTCAAGACCGCGGCGGCGAAGTTGTCCGGCGCGGCAGCACGTGCCCGGCAAGCCGCCGTCGAGCGGGAAACGATCGCGGAGTGCCGCGAACTCGTTCCGCTGATGCCGGTCGAGCCCCCGCACGGCCACATGACGCCGACGCGCCATCCGGCCGAATTCATCGCGCAGCTTCTTGCCGCCCGTGGCCGCGCCCCGCAGTTACGCGAGCGCCGCCGCGTCGAACCGGCGGAAGCGGTGGCGGCCTACCGCGCGGCCGCCGACCTGACCGATGTGATCTGGAAGTAGACTCAGTAGCCGAGCGCGCAGCCGTCCTTGCGCGGCTCCGAGCCGCCGATCAGCACGCCACGATCCCAGTCGATTTTGATCGTTTGGGCGCCGCCCCAGGGCGAAGGCGCGTGCACAACTTCGTGACCGCGCCGCTTGAGGCCGTCGATGGTCGCCGCCGGCGTGCCGTGCTCGACCAACACGCGATTGCCTTCAAAGAAGAAGCGCGGCGCGTCGATCGCCTGCTGCACGTCCATGCGGTAGTCGAGCATGTTGAGGATGATCTGCACGTGACCCATCGGCTGATAATGCGCGCCCATGACACCGAAGGTCATGTCGCAGCGGCCGTTGCGCATCGCCAGCGCGGGAATGATGGTGTGCATCGGGCGCTTGTTCGCGCCGAACGTATTCGGATGGCCGGGATCGAGCACGAAGCAGGAGCCGCGGTTGTTGAACATGACGCCGGTCTTCTCGGTGCAGATGCCGACGCCGAACTGCGAATAGAGCGAGTTGATGAACGACACCGCCATGCGGTCGCGATCGACCACGGTAAGATAGATCGTGTTGCTGCCGGGCGCCGGCGCCGCCGGCATCTGCGAGCGGCGCTTGAGATCGATGTGGCTTGCGAGTTTTTTCGCAAAGCCCTTGTCGAGCAGCTCGGATACCTTGGCGTGCATGTGCGCCGGATCGGCGATGTGCGTGTCGCGCACCGCATAGCCGAGCCGCGCGGCTTCGAGCACGAGATGGAAACGATCGACGCCGAGCGGATCGAGCGCGGCGATATCGAAGTTCTCGAGGATGTTGAGAATGACGAGCGCGGTGATGCCCTGCCCGTTCGGCGGAATTTCCAGCAGATCGAGGCCGCGATAATTGGCCGAGATCGGCTCGACGGCATCGCCGGTGTGGCGCGCGAAATCATCCGCCGTGAGGAATGAGCCTTTCGCGCCGAGCGTCGCCACCATGTCGTCTGCAATCGGCCCTTCGTAGAAGGCGCGCGCGCCTTTTTCACCGATTGTCCGCAGCGTCTGCGCCAGCGCGGGAGAGCGCACAACATCGCCTTCCGCGGGCGCGTGGCCGTTGAAGAGATAATGCTTCGAGGCGCCGGCATCGGCCATGAGCTTGGCGACATAATTTTTCCAGTCGGACGCGACGCGCTGCGCTACCGGGAATCCGCCTTCGGCAAACTTGATCGCGGGCGCGAGTGCGCGATCCAATCCAAATCGCCCATGCGCTTTCAGGATCGATTCCCATGCCTCGACCGCGCCCGGCACCGTGACCGAATGCACCGAGGTGCCGCCGATCGCTTTCATGCCTTTGTCGATGAGCGCCTGATCGGACGCTTTGGCGCCGGCGCGGCCGCTGCCGTTGTAACCCCACACTGGCTTGCCCGGCTGCGACACCAGCGTGAAGCAATCGCCGCCGATACCGGTCATGTGCGGCTCGACCACGCAGAGCACGGCGCAAGCGGCAACCGCGGCGTCGGCCGCGCTGCCGCCGGCGCGCAGCACGTCGATTGCCGTCAACGTCGCCAGCGGATGCGAGGTCGCCGCCATGCCGTCGCAGGCGATAACGGGCGAGCGGCCGGGCAATTGAAAATCTCGGCTCATGGTTTTCTGAACGATTGAGAGATCAGGATGGAGTGTGGCTCACGCCCTCGACCGTGAGGTCGCGCTGGGCCGAGCGCAGCGTCACCGCGAAGCCGCCGATCACGTCGACGAAGCCGATGACGAGCAGCAGGAAGAATGTCGAGCTCGCCGCCTGCTTCACCAAAATGAATTCGACCACCATGCCGAGGAAGAGCACGAGCGAGAGGCCGTGATCGACGACGGTGCGAAAGCCGATACGAGTCGACTTCATCACTTCGCCGAACAACGTCAGGATGCCGAGCACGACCAGAATATCGCCGGCCGACAATGTGCAGTCGGCGCCCGATGCCATGTGAATGGTGATGAGGCCGGCGGTCCAGCTCAACCCCGGCATCAGGAAGGCGATGATGTTGTAGATCGCGAACGGAACCAGCAGGAGGGGAAAGCCGATGAGGAACATGGTCGCCTCCCCTCCCGCGCGGCGCTTACGCCTCGGTCTTCACCTTGAGAACCTGGCGGCCTCGATACATTCCGGTCTTGAGATCGATGTGATGCGGACGGCGCAATTCGCCCGAATCCTTGTCCTCGACATAGGCCGGCCGCTTGAGCGCGTCAGCGGAGCGGCGCATGCCGCGTCGGGACGGCGAGGTTTTTCTTTTCGGCACAGCCATGACGAAAACTCCTGATAAATCGGCGTCTTTCGCGCCGGTCATGCAATTAGGATCGGAAGCCGGGCTTATAGAGGATGACCCCCGGCAAGGCTAGGGGGTCTCAAATTCGTCATTCCGGGGCGCGAGCGCGCGAGCGAACCCGGAATCCATAATTTCAAGCGCTGCGGAGGGAGTAATGGATTCCGGTCCGGCGCCATAGCGCGTCGAAGACGCGCGTAATCGCGCTTATGGCGCCGTCCCGGAATGACAGGACTTAATCAGGGGGTGCGGCGGATGCAGTCGTCGGCATAGGAGGCGCGCGAGGCGCGGGCGACGTAAAGCCCCGCCAGACGGCGCAGGCCGGGGCCGGGCGAATGGGCGTTGCGCGTGAAGGGATTTGGCAGCACCGAGGCCAGCAGCGCCGCCTGATAGCGCGACAGGTCGCGGGACGATTTACCAAAAGCGCGGCGGCTGCCAGCCTCCACGCCGAATTCACCGTTCGGACCCCACTCGGCGATGTTGAGATAAATCTCCAGAATGCGCCGCTTCGACAGCACCAGGTCGATCCAGAGCGCCAGCGGAAATTCCAGCGCCTTGCGCACGTAGCTGCGGCCCGGCCACAGGAACAGGTTCTTCGCCACCTGCTGCGTGATGGTCGAGCCGCCGCGCATGTCCTCGATGTCGTCGGCCTCGACAATAGCGTCGCGCAGTTCCTTGAAATCGATGCCGGGATGGTCGCAGAAGCGCCCGTCCTCGGCGACGATGACGGCGAGCGCGACCGACGGCGAGATGCGCGAGATCGGCGTGTAGATGCGCTGCACGCGCTGGCCGTTGAGCGTGCGCCAGATCATCACGGTCGAGTACGGCGCGCCGAATGTGTAAAGCGGCGTGATCGCGTAAGGCAGCAAAATCAGCAGCAGCACGACGATGATCGCCGCGCGCACGACCCGCGGCACATGCGGCAGGCGCAGCATGTCACCGGCAACGCTCAGGCGTTTGCTCGTTCTAGCCATGGATGCCGCAAGACTAGCCGGGAACATAGGCCAAGGCTAACAATGCGGACCATGGACGCCACCCTTTCGACATCCTTTGCGGCGCGGCTCGACGAGATCGCCGCCGCGACCGACGCGCTGCTCGACCGGCTGTTGAGCGACCGGCCGGCCGAAGGCGAAACGCTTCGCCCGGCGCGCCTGGTGGAGGCGATCCGCTACGCAACGCTCTCCGGCGGCAAAAGGCTGCGGCCGTTTCTGGTGGTGGAGACCGCCGCGCTGTTCGGCGTCGCGCGCGAGCGCGCGCTGATGGCAGGCGCGGCGCTCGAATGCGTGCACGGCTATTCGCTGGTGCATGACGATCTGCCCGCGATGGACGACGACGCGCTGCGCCGCGGCCAGCCGACGGTGCACAAGGCCTTCGACGAGGCGACCGCAATTCTGGTCGGCGACGCGTTGCTGACGCTCGCCTTCGATTTGATCTCCCGCGTCGAGACGCATCCCGATGCCGCCGTGCGCGTCGCGCTGGTATCGGAGTTGGCCCGCGCCGCCGGACTGGGCGGCATGGCGGGCGGGCAGATGCTCGACCTCGCCGCCGAAGGCCGCTTCGGCGAAAAGCGCACGCTCGGCGAGGACGATATCCTCAAATTGCAGGCGATGAAGACCGGCGCGCTGCTGCGCTTTGCCTGCCGCGCCGGCGCGATCCTCGGCGGCGCGGATGCAACATTGCGACACGCTGCCGATCGTTACGGTGCCGCGCTCGGCCAGGCGTTCCAGATCGCCGACGACCTGCTCGACGTCGAAGGCGATGCCGCCGTGATGGGAAAACGCACCGGCAAGGACGCCGCCGCCGGCAAGGCCACGCTGGTGCGCGTGTTGGGGCCCGATGGCGCCCGCACCCGGCTTGCGGCTTTGATCAAGCAGGCCGATGCCGCGCTGGCGCCGTTCGGAACGAAAGCCGATATACTGCGCGCAGCCGCTCATTTCATCGCCGAGCGAAAGACCTAGAAGGAGTAACCGATGGCCCGCAAGTCGATCGCCGAGCGGCCCGTGTTTCCGATTCGCTTCGCGCGGCTGCATGGGCGTTTGCTGATTTCCATCGCCGTCGGTCTGCTGGTGACGCTCACGCTTTCGATGACCGTTTGGAGCATGGCGACCAAGCTGCTGCTCGGCTGGGACGTCGGCGTCCTGCTCTATCTTGTGCTGGTCTATCATCTGATGATGACCTGCGGCCTCGACGACATTCGCCGCCGCGCCGCCGAGGACGACGAGGGCGCGGTCGCGCTGTTGATTCTCACCGGCCTTTCGGCGATGGCGATCATGGGCGCGATTGTCGCGGAGCTCGGCATCGCCAAGACTGCCGGACAGCCAGCCAGCGGGATCGGGATCGCGATCGCGATGGCCACCATCCTGGTGTCATGGGCCTTCGTGCACACGATCTTTGCGTTGCATTACGCTCACGAATACTACGGCGAGCGCGGCGACCACGCGATCGGCGGCGTGACGTTTCCCGGCCGGCAGCAACCCGATTATTGGGATTTTCTTTATTTCTCGCTGGTCATCGCGATGACCTCGCAGGTCTCCGACGTGGTGATCACCAGCAAGATCATCCGCCGCATCGTGACCGTGCACGGCGCGCTGGCGTTTTTCTTCAACGTCGCGGTGTTTGCGCTGACCGTGAACATCGTGTCAAACCTGATCTGAACTTCATCGGCGCTAGCGATGACCGGCACATTCCAGACCATTCTGTTCATGCTTGCGGTGCTGGCCGCCGTCGCGGTTGCGGCAAAGCGCCTCAACATCGCGCCGTCGATCCTGCTGGTGGTCGCCGGCATCGGCATGGCGCTCATTCCCGGCCTGCCCGACATCACGCTCGCGCCCGAGCTGGTGCTGCTCGTGATCCTGCCGCCGCTGATCTACTCGGCCGGCGTGTCGATGAGCTGGCGCGAATTCCGTTTCAATTTGCGGCCGATCACGCTGCTCGCGTTCGGCTGCGTCGTGTTCACCACCTGCGCGGTCGCGGCGGCAGCGCATTATCTGCTGCAATTCGACTGGGCGACCGGTTTCCTTCTCGGCGCTATCGTCGCGCCGCCAGACGTCGTGGCGCCGCTTGCGATCGCGCGTCGGCTCGGGCTGCCGCGCCGTCTGCTGGTGGTGCTGGAGGGCGAAGGGCTCGCCAATGACGCCACCGCGCTGATCCTCTATCGCTTCGCCGTGGTCGCGGTGAGCGCCGGCACGTTCTCCCCCGGCACGGCGGCCGGCACGTTCGTGCTGATCGTGGTCGGCGAAATCGTTTACGGCATCGGCATCGGCTGGCTCAGCCTGCGCTTGCGGCAATGGGCGC
>JBAUHH010000491.1:0-2459 GCA_049680165.1 Pseudolabrys sp. | reverse complement strand
TCGCAAACTCTTCCTTCTCCATCAGCCGCGACAGCGCCCATACCGCGGCGCCGCGCACCAGCGGCGAGGCATCGTCGAGCAGGCGTTGCGCTTCGCTCGCGAGCGTTGCGTCGGCGGAGTTGCCGATGGCAACGAGCACGTTGCGCACGAAGCGGTCGCGGCCGGTGCGCTTGATCGAGGTTTTTGCAAACAGCGCGCGGAATTGCGCATCGTCAAGCCGCGCTAATTCCGCGAGCTTGGGCGCGCGCAAGGCATTGCGCGCGGCCAGCTTCGTTTCGTGCCCCGCTTGCGCGAACTTGTTCCACGGACAAACCGCGAGACAATCGTCGCAGCCGAAAATGCGATTGCCGATTGCCGCGCGCAAATCGCGCGGGATCGGCCCCTTGTGCTCGATGGTCAGATACGAAATGCAGCGCCGCGCATCGAGCCGGTAAGGCGCGGGAAACGCCGCGGTCGGGCAGATGTCGATGCAGGCATGACAACTGCCGCAGCTATCGGGCTCGGACTCATCCGCGGGCAGATCGAGCGTGGTGAAGATCGAGCCGAGAAAAAGCCACGAGCCGAATTGCCGCGACACCAGGTTGGTGTGCTTGCCCTGCCAGCCAAGCCCGGCGCTGGCGGCGAGCGGCTTTTCCATCACCGCTGCGGTGTCGATAAAAACTTTCACGTTGCCGCCGGCGGTTTCGATCAGCCAGCGAGCCACTTGCTTCAATTTCGACTTGATCAGCTCGTGATAGTCGTCGCTGCGCGCATAGACCGAGATCGCGCCGCGCTCGCGCTGCCGCAGAATCGCAAACGGATCTTCATCCGGGCCGTAATTAAATCCGAGCATGATGACCGAGCGCACATCCGGCCACAGCGCGCTTGGACTTGCGCGCCGCCCGGCGGTCGACTCCAGCCAGACCATGTCGCCGTGCGCGCCGTCGGCAAGAAAACGTTCGAGCCGTGCTTTGGCTTCCGGCACGGCGTCCGGCCGCGTCACGCCGGCAACAGCGAAGCCGTGTGCGCGCGCGGCCTCGATCAGCGCGCGCTTGATGTCGGCGGGATCGCTCAGAAGTCCAGGTCGGCGTAGGTCTTCGACGGCGGCAGGCCGGCCAGAACGTCCGCCAGCACCGCCCGGAACGACGGTCGCGACTTTACCCGCGCGTACCAGTTCTTCGCTGCTTCGTCTTCGTTCCACGGCACATCGCCCAGGTAATCGACGGCGGACAAATGCGCCGCCGCGGCAAGATCGGCGTAGGTCAGGCGCTCGCCGGCAAGCCAATCGCGGGTGCGAACCAGCCAGCCGATATAGGCCAGATGATAGCGGATATTGTGGCGCGCGGCGCGCATCGCATCGGTGTCGGGCGGCCCGCCGCCCTGTTCGAGCGTCATATGGCGCTTGAACACGCGCTCGGTAACCAGCGGCCCGCTGACTTCGGCGTGGAATTTCTCGTTGAACCAGGTCGTCAGCCGCCGCACTTCGATGCGCCGGACCACGGTCTCTGGAAACAGCCTATTGTCGCCGGCGGCGGCGCCGCGGGTTTCGTCGATGTATTCGAGCGCAATGGCCGCGCCGGGGATCGCTGGCGCGCCTTCCTCGACCAGCACCGGAATCGTGCCGGCGGGATTGAGCATGAGGAAGTCCTCGCGCCGCTCCCAGAACCGCTCTTCCACCAGCCGGGGCTCGAGCCCGTATTCCGCCAGCACCAGCCGCACGAAGCGCGACAGCGGACACAGCGGTTGGTGGAAAAGCGTCAGCATCGAGCCCCCGAAAATAATCTGCTCTTTACGCACAAGGGCGGCGGGAATCAGATAGCTGCACTATAGAAAGCCGCCGCAGCGTAGCAAACTGCCGAACGCAGCCGTCCCGGAGCTCTCCGCATGGATATTGTTGCAATCAAGGCGACCGTCCTCGGATTGATTTTCGGCCATATCGACATCGTGAAAGCGGCCATCCTCGGCGTCGTCGAGGGGTTGACCGAATTTCTTCCCGTGTCGTCGACCGGCCATCTGTTGCTAATGGAGCATTTCTTCGGCTGGGGCGACGACTCGTTCGGCAAGTCATTCGCGATCCTGATTCAGCTCGGCGCCATCCTTGCGCTGTTGACGATCTATTTCGGACGGCTGTGGCAGCTTGCGCTCAACATGTTCACCAGCTGGGCGGCGGCGCGCTTCATCATCGGGATTCTGCTCGCGTTTCTGCCGGCGGCGGTGATCGGCGCGCTGGCGCACGATTTCATCAAGGCGAGACTGTTCGACGTGCGCATCGTGCTGATCATGTTCATCATCGGCGGATTCATTCTGTTGTGGGTCGACCGGATGAATCTCAATCCGCGCCATCACGACTCCACCGAGTTTCCACTCTGGATGTATTTTTGCATCGGCGTTGTCCAATGCCTGGCGATGGTGCCGGGCGTGTCACGCTCGGGCGCCACCATTGTCGGGGCGATGCTGTTCGGCGCCGACCGGCGCGCGGC
>JBAUHH010000490.1:0-6755 GCA_049680165.1 Pseudolabrys sp. | reverse complement strand
GGCGTGAGCCGCCCACGCTTCCCTCTCCCCTTGTGGGAGAGGGTGCCCGAGCGGAGGCGAAGCCGAGCGAGGGCGGGTGAGGGGGCGGCATTTCAATCAGAGTGTATCCCCTCACCCGGCTCGCGCTCGCTATCGCTCCGCGCTCGCCACCCTCTCCCACAAGGGGAGAGGGAAATTTGTGGCACGTTCGCGGATTCTAAACTCTTGGCGCCACGTCCAGCCGCGAGATCCAGTTTTCCAATCCAGGCTTCGCCGCCGGATAGATGCCGACCACCGTCGGATCATGCCCCGGCACGATGTGGTGGCGCGATGACGCGAGCTTCTTCATCGTGCGGTAGCCCTCGAGCGTATCGCCGACGCTGTAGGTAATCGGGAATACGCGACCCTCGTCGATGTGCGAATAGAGGTGGCAGCAATCCGACGCGAGCACGACGTAGCCGCGCTTCGTCTTCACCCGCACGCATTGCAGGCCCTTCGAGTGGCCGCCGATGTGATGCACGGTGATGCCGGGCGCGAGCTCGTCGATGCCGTCATGGAAATCGACGCGATAGGCGAACACTTTCTTCACCATCGAATGCACGTCGCTTTCGCTGAACGGAATGCGCAGCATCTGGTGGCACATGCAGCGGCCGGTGCAGTAGGCCATCTCGGTGTCCTGCACGTGATAGCGCGCGTTGGGAAAGAGATCGTAGTTGCCGGCGTGATCCCAGTGCATGTGGGTCACGATCACGTTCTCGACCTTGTCGGGTTCGACGCCGAGCGCCTTCAGGCTCTCGCCGACCGGATTGAGAATCTTGCGGCTGCGCTCCTTCGCCGCCGCCTCGTCGAAGCCGGTGTCGACCACGAACGTACCGTGCGGCCCCTTGATCACCCAGACGTAATAGGAAATTGACGTCAGGATGTCGTGCGGATCGCCGAAGATGTAGTTCTCCGACGAGCGCCGCTCATGCGACGCGTAGCGGACGGCGTAGACCTCGTGGACGTCGTCGCTCATGACTTCTTGCCTCCGATCGTCACGCCGGCGCGCGTCTCCACCATTTTGACGATGGCGGTGAAGTCGCTGTCGCCGCCATATTCCTTGTTCGTGGTCTCCCACTGATCGAGCACCGCGCTCATCACCGCATGCGGCGCGTCAACGCCTTTGGCTTCCTCGAAGCACAGCCGCACGTCCTTGAGCATCAGGGCGGTGCCGAAGCCGTAGTTGAACGTGCGCGGCAGGATCGTCTGCGGAAATTTCTGGTCCGAGGCGGTGTTGCGGCCTGAGCCGGCATTGATGACGTCGATCATCACCGCGGGGTCGAGCCCGGCCTTGACGCCCATGGCCACGGCTTCGGCTGTTGCGGCCATCGCGGTCGCCGACAGGAAATTGTTGGCGAGCTTCATGGTCTGCGCCATGCCGGGCTTCTCGCCGATGATGAAGACCTTGCCGAACACAGCAAGCGCGTCTTTCACCTTGTCGACCTCGCCCTTCGGCCCGGAGACCATCACGGCGAGCGTGCCCTTGGTAGCGCCGCCAACGCCGCCGGACACCGGCGAGTCGATCTGGACGATGTTCTTCTTCGCAAGCTCGGCGGCGATCATGACGGCAACGCGCGAGCCGGTCGTCGAGAGATCGATGAATCGCTTGATCCGTTTGCCGTGGATGACGCCGCCGTCACCCGTCGCCACTTTCTCCGAGATCTGGAGCGACGGAAGGCTCGCCATCACAGTCTCAACCCGGTCGGCGACGTCCGCTGGCGACGACGCCAGCTTGGCGCCCAGTGCCACCAGCGGCGCCACCGCATCGTTGCGCGTGTCGTAGACGACCAGGCTGTGCCCGGCCGCGATCAGCCGGAGCGCCATGGGCGTTCCCATATTGCCCAGCCCGATGAAGCCTATGTCCATGAAATCCCTCCAATGCCCGCGCGGACTTTGCCCGACCGGATGATGCGCGTCACGCAAGGCTGCCTTGCGAGAGCGGTCTGGACGAAGTGCCTGCCAAGGCTTATTATAAGCAGGCTTATTATATGGAACCTTGTCATGCCGGAGCTATCCTCCAATCGAGAATTAGCCTTTTCTATCATGGACGTAGCTCGCCTGATGCGGACCTACGCCGATCAGAAGGCGCGCCACTACGGCATGACTCGCGCCCAGTGGGGCGTCCTGGTGCGGCTCGACCGTTCCGAGGGGCTCAAGCAGGCCGAGCTCGCCGAAATTCTCGACCTGCAACCGATCACGCTCACGCGCCTGCTCGATCGCCTGAGCGCGAACGGGCTGATCGAACGCCGACCCGATCCGAACGACCGGCGCGCAAACCGGCTGTACCTGACGCCGGCCGCGCGGCCCCTGCTCGACCGTCTCGCCACGCTCGGTTCCGACATGATGGAGACCGTCCTCGAAGGGCTCACGCCCAAATCGGTGGAACGGATGCTCACTGAATTCGGCACGGTGAAGGAAAATCTCCGCCGCGCCATCAGCAGCAATGTGCCGCAACAAGAAACTGCCAACGGATAAGCGTCATGAACGAACAAGCTCGCAAAATCGTCCCCATGCCGGACGCGAAGCTCGCGCCGGACGCGCCCGCGGCGGAGAAGTCCGGCCTGTTCGCGCGCATCGGCCGCAAGCGGCTGCGCATGATCCTGCTGGTCGCGCTGCCCGCGCTCGCGTTGATAATCGGCGCCGGCATCTATCTTTCCGGCGGACGGTACATCTCTACCGATAACGCCTATGTCGGCGCGCAGAAGGTTCTCATCACGCCGGATGTTTCCGGCAAGGTAATCCATGTCGCCGTGCACGAAGGCCAGCACGTCAACGCCGGCGACGAATTGTTCACGCTCGATCCAGTCCCCTATCGCCTCGCGCTCGCGCAGGCGCGGGCGAAAGTCGCGACCGCGAAATCCAACTATGACAAGCTCAAGACCACGCTGAGCTCCCTGACGACGTTGGCCGATCTCGCGCAGAAGAACGTCGAGCTCAAGCGGCGCGACTTCGACCGCAAGAGCCAGCTCGTCCGCTCGCAGGCCGGCTCGCAGGCTGACGTCGATACCGCGGCGTCGGCGATGGTGACTGCGCAATTGCAGGCGGAATTCACCAAGCAGCAACAGCAATCGACGCTCAACCAGCTGCTTGGTAATCCCGATCTGCCGCTCACGGATTTTCCCGAATACGCGCTGGCCGAAGCCGCGCTGAAGGATGCCGAGCGCAATCTGAGACTTACCACACTGCGCGCGCCGATCGCCGGCACCGCCACGCAAGTCGATAACATCCAGCTCGGCCGCTTCATCGCTGCCGGTTCGCCGATCCTGAGCGTGATCGACGACCAGACGCCGTGGGTCGACGCCAATCCGAAGGAAACCGACATCACCTATCTGCGGGTCGGCCAGAAGGCCACGCTCGACGTCGACAGCTTCCCTAACCACACCTTCAAGGGCACCGTCGTCGCGGTCAGCCCCGGCACGGGTTCGCAATTCTCGATCCTGCCGCCGCAGAACGCCACCGGCAACTGGGTCAAGGTGGTGCAGCGCGTTCCGGTGCGCATCGCGTTCGACAAGGACGAGGACACGCACCTGCTGCGCTCCGGCATGAGCGTGGTTGTCGACATCGACACCGGCCACAGCCGCTGGCCGTTTGCTTCGGCGGCGGCGAAAGAACCAAAATGAGCCCGGCGCGCGTCGCGTCGCTTTCGCCGCGCACCCGGCGGATGTTCATTACCGTCTGCGCGATGACCGCCACCATCATGCAGGCGCTCGACACCACGATCGCCAACGTGGCGCTGCCCTACATGCAAGGCTCGCTCTCGGCCTCGCTCGACCAGATCAACTGGGTACTGACCTCGTACATTGTCGCGGCCGCCATCATGACGGCGCCGATCGGCTGGCTCGCCGACCGCTTCGGCCGCAAGAAGCTGTTCATCGTCTGCGTCGCCGGCTTCACCGTCGCCTCGTTCCTGTGCGCGCTGGCGCAAAATATCGAGCAAATGGTGCTCTTCCGCCTGATGCAGGGCATGGCGGGGGCCGCGCTTGTGCCTCTCTCGCAGTCGGTTCTGCTCGATTCATACTCGGTCGAGGAACGCGGCTCGGCGATGGCGATCTGGGGCATCGGCGTGATGCTCGGTCCCATCATGGGCCCGACGCTGGGCGCCTGGCTGACCGACAATTACTCCTGGCACTGGGTGTTCCTCATCAACCTGCCGATCGGCATCGGCACCGTGTTCGGCATGCTGCTGTTCATGGACGAGACCAAGCGCGACGAGCACCTGCGTTTCGACTGGTTCGGCTTCATCGCGCTCGCAATCGGCATCGGCTCGCTGCAACTGCTGCTCGACCGCGGCGAGCAAGTCGGCTGGTACGGCGCGTCTGAAATCTGGATCGAGACCATCATCTCGGTGACCGGCTTCTACTATTTCTTCGCGCATTCGCTGACGACGCCGGAGCCGTTCGTGCGTTTCGAGCTGTTCAAGGATCGCAACTTCGTCAGCGGCACTGTTTTCATGGTGGTGATCGGCGTGGTGTTGTTCGGCACCATGGCGCTGGTCACGCCGTTCATGCAGAACCTGCTCGGCTATCCGATCCAGACCGCCGGCTTCCTGCTCGGCTCGCGCGGCGTCGGCACGCTGCTGACGATGATGGTCGCGCCGCGGCTGATGCGGCTCCTGCACACGCGCTATCTTATTCTCATGGGGTTGCTGCTGTCCGGCGGCACGCTCTGGTACATGACCGGGTTCTCGCTCGACACGACGCAGGAAACGATCGTCGTCACCAGCATCATCCAGGGCATCGGCCTTGGCCTGCTGTTCGTGCCGATCTCGACCGCCGCGTTTGCCACGTTACCGAACCATCTGCGCAACAGCGGCACGTCGATCCTGACGCTGACGCGCAATATCGGCTCGTCGGTCGGCATCTCCATGGTGATCGCGAACCTGACCAGCAAGACCACCGAGATGCACGCGCGGCTGACCGAGAGCGTGACGCCGTTCAACGACGCCTTGCAGATGCCGGACGTGGCCTCCGTGCTCAATCTCGCCACCGACACCGGCCGCGCGATGATGGACGCCATCGTGACACAGCAGGCGTCGATGATCGCCTACCTCAACGATTTCAAGCTGCTTATGATCCTGACGTTCGCAATGATCCCGATGGTGCTGATCTTCGGCAACCCGCCGAAGACGGCTAACAAGCCGAAGCAGGACGACGTCCACGCGATGGACTAGCGCTTCGGCGCGAATTCCGCCTTCACTTTTTCCGTATGCTCGCCGAGCGCGGGGACGGCGCCGTAGCGGCGCTGCTCACCGCCGCGCCGCGACGCCGGCGCCGGCAGACTCACCGGCCCGCTCGGCGAGGCATAGGTTACGCGGCGCAGATGCGGGTGCTTGCCGAGCAGCGCGGTGTCGTTCACGCGTGCGAAGGCAATATCGGCGGCTTCCAATTTCTGCATCAGCGGCGCGACGTCGATCGTGGCAAACGCCTTCGCCACATGTGCATCGGTCTCCGCGCGATTGGCGAAACGCTTCGGCACGATGGCGAACTTCGGGTCGCCGCCGAGCGCGGCATTGCCGAGCACCTTGTCCGCCAGTACGCGCCACTCGCGGTCGTTCTGGATGGCGATGAGGATATCGGCGCCGTCGCGGGTCTTGAACACGCCGTAGGGCGAGATGGTCGGATGCGCGAGCCCGGCGCGCTTGAACGAATTGCCGCCTTCCTCGTTGAGCAGCGGTATCGTCATCCACTCCGCCATGGCGTCGAACATGGAGACGGAAATCTCCGCGCCATCGCCAGTGCGTTCGCGCGCCAGCAGCGCTTCGAGGATCGACTCGTAGGCGTTCATGCCTGCAGCAATATCGACCACCGAAACGCCGACGCGCGCCGGTCCTTCCGGGCCGCCGGTCACTGACGCAAGGCCCGATTCCGCCTGCACCAGCAGGTCGTAGGCCTTGCGCTGCGCATAGGGGCCGCTCTCGCCGTAGCCGGAAATCGAGCAGCAGATCAGCCGCGGATAGTCCTTGCGCAGGCGCGAAACGGCAAAGCCGAGCTTGGCGAGCGCGCCGGGCTTGAGGTTCTGCACGAATACGTCGGCCTTCGCGAGCAGCGCTTCCAGCACCGCCTTGTCGTCGGCCTTGCCGAGATCGAGCACCACCGATTCCTTGCCGCGGTTGAGCCAGACGAAATGCGCGCTCTCGCCGTGCACGATGTGGTCATAGCCGCGCGCGAAATCGCCTTCCGGCCGCTCGACCTTGATCACGCGCGCGCCGGCGTCCGCCAGCCGGCAGGTGCACAGCGGCGCCGCCACGGCTTGGTCGATCGACACGACAAGGAGGCCTGAGAGGGGAAGGGTCATACGAGAAGGTAACGGAGCCACATGTTCTACTGTCATCGCCGGGCTTGTCCCGGCGATCCCGATTCACTGGCTATATGATCTCATCATAAAGATTACGCCATTCGGCGTTGGTTTGCGCAACGAGACGACTTTTCCAAGCGCGCGGCCAATGCTTGATGTTCTTTTCTCGCTGAATGGCTTGATACGCGGTCGAGTGAACCTCGAAATAGACGAGCTTGTCGATACCGTATCTTTTCGTATGGCCTCGCACCAATCCATTCTTATATTCGTAGACACGACGAATGAGATCGTTAGTCACGCCCGTATAAATTGCTCCGCCCGGACGACTCGCAAGAATATAGACGTAGAAATCGGCCACGCAGTGCGTCCCTTATCGGGATGGCCGGGCCAAGCCCGGCCATGATAGGCATTGTCACCCGACGCGCTTCGACACACATCTAATA
>JBAUHH010000489.1:0-26440 GCA_049680165.1 Pseudolabrys sp. | reverse complement strand
CGGTAATAGTCGAAATGGATTTGATCGAAATTCCACAGGCCGCGATTGATCGGCAGATCGCGGCCCCAATAGTTCGGATTACGCGTGAAGTTCACGCTGGTGCCGGGCTTGACCGCATCGACGAGGTAAGGACCGCTGCCGACCGGCGGCTCGAAGGTGGTATCCTCGAATTTCGCCGGATCGATGGCGTGCTTGGCCAGCACCGGCATCAGGCCGATGATAAGCGGCAGCTCGCGATCGTCGGCGCCGGAAAGATCGAAGCGCACGGCGCGTTCGCCGACTGCCTGCGCCTTCGTTACCTTGGTGTAATACGTGCGGTAGTTCGGCCGGCCTTTATCGCGCAACAACTGCCAGGAAAAAATCACGTCGTCCGGCGTTACCGGCGTGCCGTCGGAAAAGCGCGCGGCCGGGTTGATGGTGAAGGCGACGTAGGTGCGCGCGTCGTCGGTCTCTACCGATTGTGCAAGCAGTGCATAGAGTGTGAACGGTTCGTCATACCCCCGCGCCAGCAAGCTCTCGATGATGTAGCTGCGGATATTTGCGGCCGGCAGTCCTTTGACGACGAGCGGATTGAGAGTGTCGAAAGTGCCGAGCACGCCTTGCAACAGACGACCACCTTTGAGCGCGGCTGGGTCCGCATAAGTCGGATGGCTGAATCCCTCCGGCCAAGCCGGCTCGCCATGCATCGCGATGGCGTGCCGCGCGGCGGAGGCGCGCGCCTTTCCGATTGCCAAGCCGCTGGCGGTCGCGAGCGCGCCGACCATGACGGTGCGGCGAGACGCCATAAGCTTTGGCGCGGCGCGTTGGATGGAATGATGCGCTGGCACTGGGCGATGCGATTCGGTCCGGGTTCGGCACAATTTATCACAGGCGTTCCGGTGCCCTTGCGGCGCTGGTGCCGGAAACGCCCGTTGGCCACCGATATTCTCGGCATTCGTGGCTTTATCGCGGGCGCAATATCGGGTATCAGGCGGTAAGCCCGTGTCACGCTGTCGCCGTATTTACCCCGGAGAGAGCCGACGATCGGGCGACCGTTCCGAAGGCCGGTAAGGCCACGGCGGAAAAAAGGGACAATTCTATGGATTATCGGATTGCATCGGCCCGCCTGTTGGGTCGGGCGCTGGCAGCCTCTATCACGGTCGCGCTGGCTTTTGTTGCCGCGCCACCTTCATACGCGCAGGCACCCGCAAAACCGGCAGAGAAGAAAGCGCCCGCCAAGCCCGCGGCGCAGAAACCGGCCGCCCAAAAGCCGGCCGAGCCGCAGACTCCGCCGCAAGGGCAAGCTGCGGCCCCCGGCACGGCCGAACAGCCGCAGTTGATGTACACGCCGTGGATGAAGGTCTGCGGCAAAGGCAGCGAAGCCGACGCCAAGGAAGTCTGCGTCATCACCAAGGACGGGCGTCTCGAAAACGGCATGCCGGTCGCGGTAGTGCAGTTGTTCGAGCCGCAAGGCTCGGACAAGAAACTGCTCCGCGTCACCGTTCCGCTTGGCATGCAGCTTCAGCACGGCACCCGCGTCATCATCGACCAGGGCCAGCCGGCGAACGCTCCCTATTCGATCTGCTTCCCGGTGGGATGCATGTCGGACTACGAGGCGAATGCCGACATGGTCGCGAAGATGAAGAAGGGTCACATGCTGACCGTGCAGGCGATCAACATGCAGGGCACGGCGATCAGCCTGCCGCTGCCGCTTGGCGATTTCGCCAAGGCCTATGACGGCCCGGCGACCGATCCGAAGGCGTTCGAGGAGCAGCAGCGCAAGCTGCAAGAGGCGCTGCAGAAGAAAGCCGCCGAGGCTCAGAAGAAACTCGAGAGCCAGCAACCGGCGGCTCCGGCCGCGCCCGCAACGCCGCCTCCGGCCAACGGCAAGAAGTAAACCGGGTTGGTTTGAAGTTCAGAGGCGCGGTGAAAACTGCGCCTCTTTTCATTTAGGGCGATACGCGATCAGTTGATCGTGGAATGGCGCGGCCGATAGGCGCCGCGGTCGTCGCGTTCGAACATCTCCGCGACCTGCGGATGCCTGATCGGAGCTTCGGACGTGTCGGGCAAAAGGTTTTGCTCCGACACATAAGCGACGTATTCGCTTTCCGCGTTCTCCGCGTAGAGGTGATAAAACGGTTGATCCTTGTGCGGCCGGATTTCGGCCGGGATCGACTGCCACCATTCCTCGGTATTGGCGAACATCGGATCGATGTCGAATATGACGCCTCGGAACGGAAACAGGCGGTGCTTTACCACCTGTCCGATCTGATATTTTGCAATGCGCATCTTGTCCATTGAGCGGGTCACATAATGGTTCGGTATGGCATTCGCCAGAACGTCAAAGCCCGTAGCGCGAGCGCATTTCGGGATTCTTGGCGGCGACGAGCCGCGCGAGGTCGATGAGCACCTTGGCCTGTTTCCAGGTGGCGTCATCCTGCATCTTGCCGTCGATCATCACTGCGCCGGCGCCGTCCGGCATGGCGGCGACGATCTTCTTGGCAAAGGCGACTTCGGCTGGATCGGGAGAGAATACTTTCTTGGCGATGTCGATCTGCGAGGGGTGCAGCGACCAAGCGCCGACGCAGCCCATCAGGAACGCATTACGGAATTGTACTTCGCAACCCAGGGCGTCGGCAAAATCGCCGAACGGCCCGTAGAACGGTTTGATGCCGGCGGCGGCGCAGGCATCGACCATTTTCGCGATCGTGTAGTGCCAGAGGTCCTGCTGGAATGAGGCGCGCGCGCCGTCGCCTTGCGCGTCCGCCAGCACGTTGTATTCGGGATGACCGCCGCCGACGCGCGTCGTTTTCATGGCGCGTGAGGCGGCGAGGTCGGCGGGCCCCAGGCTTATTCCGTGCATGCGTGGGGAGGCGGTTGCGATCGCTTCCACGTTATTCACGCCCTGGGCGGTCTCCAGGATGGCGTGAATAAGGATCGACTTCTTGATCTTGTGGCGCGCTTCGAGTTGCGCGAGCAACTGGTCGAGATAGTGGATGTCCCACGGGCCATCGACCTTCGGCAGCATCACCACGTCGAGTTTGTCGCCGACCGCGCCGACGATGTGCGTGACGTCGTCAAGCGCCCAGGGCGAGTTGAGCGCATTGATGCGCGTCCACAGCCCGGTCGATCCGAAATCCGTCGCCTTGGCCATCTCGATGAAGCTCGCGCGCGCGGCTTCCTTGAACTCGACCGGGATGGCGTCTTCGAGATTTCCGAGCACCACATCCACCTGCCGCGCCAAATCGGGCACCTTGGCGCGCAGCTTCTCGACGTGCGGCGGCACGAAATGGATCATGCGCTCGAGCTTGACCGGCAGCTCGCGCAATGGCTGCGGCGCGCCGATAGCAAGCGGCTGATAGAACTGGCGCGGCGGCTTCATCGGTCCTTCCCTCGCGGTGAATTGCCGTTTAGAGGAATGCAAGCGCCGCGCCAAGTAGGGACAGCTAGGAATAAGTGGGCAATCGAACCTCGACCATGCAGCCGCTTTCCGGACTTCTGGTTCTCGATTTCTCGACGCTGCTGCCTGGGCCGCTGGCCGGGCTGATGCTGGCCGAAGCCGGCGCGGAGGTGATCAAGATAGAACGCCCGGGCGGCGAGGACATGCGCCGTTTCGCGCCGCAATTCGATGGCGAGAGCGCGGTCTTTCAGATGCTCAACCGCGGCAAGAAGATCGTCGTGGTCGATCTCAAGATCGAACGCGACAAGGTCATTCCGCTCCTGCAACGCGCCGACATCCTGATCGAGCAATTCCGCCCCGGCGTGATGGAACGTCTCGGTCTCGATTACCCGGCTGTGCGCAAGATCAATCCGCGCATCGTCTATTGTTCGATCTCCGGCTATGGCCAGAGTGGTCCCCGCGCGCACGAGGCCGGGCATGACATCAATTACATCGGTAACACCGGGCTGCTCGATTTGCAGCCGGGGCCAGTCGAACGGCCGGTGGTGCCGCCGATGCTCGCCGCCGACATCGCCGGCGGCAGCTTTCCGGCGGTGATCAATATTCTGCTGGGTCTGCGCGCGCGCGACCAAAGCGGGCAGGGCTGCCATATCGACATCGCCATGTCGGACGCGATGTTCACTTTCGGCTGGTACGCCATGGCGATCGGAATGGCGATTGGCCGATTTCCAGCGCCGGGCGAATTGGTGCTGGTCGGCGCATCGCCGCGCTATCAGATTTACCCGACCAAAGACGGCAAGCTGGTCGCGTGCGGTGCGATTGAGCAGAAATTCTGGCTCTCGTTTACGGCGGCAATCGGCCTCGCGCAGGAATTCATCGACGACAAGCGCGACCCGAAGGCGACGCTCGACGCGGTCGCGAAACGGATCGCCGCCCGCACGTCAGCGGAGTGGAAGCAGATTCTCGTCGCAGCCGATTGTTGCGCCACCATCATCGTGCCACTGGCAGAGGCGATGCGCGATCCGCATTTCGTCGAGCGCGGCCTGTTTGTGCATCGGCTCGAAGGCGCATCGGGTAAAACAATGCCCGCGCTGCCGCTGCCGATCGCACCGGAATTCCGTGAGGCGCCAGGCGCGAAGAAAGCGCCGCGATTGGAAGACTAGAGCACCTCGCCGCGCATCAGCCGCGGTTCTTTTGAAGCGGGCGCGAGGCCTTCGCGCATGACAGCGCGCCGCAATGGGCCAATGCGGTCGATAAGATAAAGCCCGAGCCCGCGCGCACCCTGCACGGGCAGGAAATCCGACAACAGGCTGCGGTTGATGAGATCGATCGCCATGCTACGGCTGGCGACGTCGGCGCGGCGTTGTTCGTTGTAATGCGCCAGCAGGTTTGCACCGCCGAGATCGGCATGCGCGCGATGCGCGGCGACAACCAGTTCGCCGATCGAGGCGGCATCGCGCAGCCCCAGATTTAATCCTTGCGCGCCGATCGGTGGAATGACGTGTGCGGCTTCGCCGATCAGCGCGATGCGTTTATCCGCAAAGCGCTGTGCGGTTGCGCTCGTAAGCGGAAATAAGCCACGGTCTTGTTCGACTGAAATCTTGCCGAGAATCGAGTGCGAACGCCGCTCGATCTCGCCGGATAACGCGGCGTCGTCGAGCGCGGCAATTTGCTCAGCCGTTTCCGGATCGAGCACGCAGACCAGGCTCGAGCGCAATCCGGGCAGCGGCACCAAGGTGAACGGCCCGGATGGTGTATGAAATTCGGCCGAAATATCGAGATGGGCGCGCGTATGGCCGAGGCAAACCGTCAACGCGCTTTGCGGATAGCGGCGCTCGTCGACCGCGATACCGGCGGCGGTGCGGGCGAGCGACTTGCGTCCATCCGCTCCAATTGCCAACGATGCGACAAGCGCCTCGCCGTCCTCGAGCCGGACAACGGCCTCACGTTCGCCCGGTTCGATTGCGCGCACCTCCGCCTCCATCATCCGCAACGCAGGTAAGGCCCGCGCACGCTGCTCCAGCGCGGCGATCAGAAGGCGGTTCTCAATATTCTGGCCGAACGCATTGAGGCCGATCTCGGTCGCCTCGAATTTCACTTCCGGCGCGCGCCATAGCCGGCCGGTGTCGTCGATAATTCGCATGCCGCGCAGTGGCGCCGCGTGCGCCGCGCAAGCCTCCCAGACGCCGAGCGTCGCCAGCGCAGTGACGGAACCCGCGAGCAGGGCGGTGGTGCGGTTATCCGGCCGCGCCGGTCGCTTGCCAACAAGCATTGTCGGAATGGCGGCTGCCGCCAGCGTAATGGCGGCGGTCAGCCCTGCCGGGCCGCCGCCGACGATCACCACGCCGCTCTGCTTCATTTCGCCGCTCATAGCCGCCAGTATAGTCGATAGTCCCGCCGCATTAACCGGGTAACACGGCCTAATTCCTTATAGAAACCATCGTTTCCGCTTCCGGTACCACGGCGAGGCGCGATGGGCTATGCAGGGAAAAGCAGGGTCTGACATCATTGATGACCGACACGACCGGCGACAGGCTCACACATCTTCCGCTCGCAGCGGCGCAGCTCGGCTACCTGTCCGCGCGGCCGAAGGTGATTGCGGCCGCCTGTGTAATTGTGCTCGCCGCGCTCGGTTGGGCCTATCTCGGCTTGATGGTCGGCGGCGAGTGGGGCGGCTTGCCCGCCGCGCTGGTCGATGCGCTTTGCCGGACATCATCCGTAAACACCGATGCGGCCACCTTTGCGCTCGTGCTGTCGATGTGGAGCGCGATGGCGCTGGCGATGATGCTGCCCAGCGCCGCGCCAATGATCCTTACCTACGCCGAGATCGCCGACACCGCCGCGCGCAAGGGTGAGCCGATTGTCTCTCCGTTTGCGCTGGCGTCCGGTTATGCAGCGGTGTGGCTTGTGTTCGCGCTCGCCGCGGCGATGCTGCAAACGTTGCTCATGCGCACGTCCCTGCTTGACGCCGGAATAACAAGCGGACTCTTCTCCGGCGCGATCTTTATCGCCGCCGGACTCTATCAGTTCTCCGCGCTCAAGCACGCTTGCCTGACGCAGTGTCAGCAGCCGTTTCCGTTCTTTTTCGCCAATTGGGCGACGACCCAGCGCGGCGTGTTTCGTCTCGGCCTCAAGCAGGGCGTCTACTGTCTCGGCTGCTGCTGGGCGATGATGCTGGTGATGTTCGCAACCGGCGCGATGAACGTAATCTGGATGGCGACGTTTGGCGCGGTAATGACGATCGAGAAAATGAGTCCCGGCCCGCGCTTTTCTCGCGCGGCCGGTATCGTGCTGATCGCAATCGGCGGGGTGTTTGCAATCACGGCGGTCGCGGGGCATTAGGTCAAACAGGAAATCGGGAGCAGGGCGTTGAGTGAATCCTGGAGCTTGAAAGGCGAATTGGCGCTGTCGTGCAGTTGCACGGTGTTCTGTCCGTGCGTGCTGTCGCTCGGCGAGCATCCGCCGACGGAAAGCCGTTGCCAGACATGGGCCGGCATCCGAATCGACGACGGGCACTTCGACACCATCAACCTTACCGGCGTCAAAGTCGGCCTGATGATGGATCTGCCCGGCATCATGTCGCGCGGCAACTGGACCGCGGCGCTGTTCGTGGACGACGCCGCCTCCGCGCAGGCGGTGAAAGGCCTCACGCGCATTTTCACTGGCCGCGTCGGCGGCACCACGCATCTGCTGTCGATTTTGGTGGGGCAATTCCTCGGCGTGCGCCAGGTGCCTATCACCTACGAGACGCACGGCGAAACCCGCATCGTGCGCATCGAGAAATATGTCGACGGCGCCATCACGCCGGTGCGCGGCAAGGACACCGGGCAGAACGTCGTGGTCCGCAATAGCCAATACTGGATCGGTCCGGACGTCATCGTCTCGCGCGCCGACAAGTCCCGTTTCCGCGGCTACGGACGCAACTGGAATTTGGCCGGCAAATCGGCTGAGATCGTCAAGCTCGACTGGGGCAACCAGTAGTCCGATAGGGGGCTTCGCGATTACGCGCATCTGCGCCTTTGCCGTCCACGTCTTCACCGCTTGCGGCGCGGCACTAGCGTTGCTCGCGCTGATCCTGGCGACCGGCGGCCATTGGGCGGCGATGTTCTTCTGCCTCGGGCTTGCGCTGATTGTCGACGGCGTCGACGGCCCGCTGGCGCGTGAATTCAAAGTCGCGGAAGTGCTGCCGCGCTGGAACGGCGAGGCGCTCGATCTGGTGGTCGATTTCACGACTTATGTATTCGTCCCGGCCTATGCGATCGCGGCCAGCGGCCTGTTGCCGCAGGAACTGGCGATTCCCGCCGGCGTGCTGGTGGTGATCACGGGCGCCATTTATTTCGCCGACCGCGAGATGAAGACCGCCGACAATTATTTCCGCGGCTTTCCCGGGCTCTGGAATCTCGCCGCGTTCTATCTCTACGTGATGCAGCCACCGTCCTGGCTTGCGGCTGCGATGGTCGTCGTGCTCGCCGTGCTGACCTTCGCTCCCATCCGTTTCGTGCATCCGCTGCGGGTCAAGCGGCTGCGGGCGCTCAATATCGCATTGATGATCGCGTGGTCTCTGCTGGCGCTGGTGACCGTGAGCACCAATCTCGAGCCCGACAGGTGGATCGTCTTGGCGCTTGGCGTCATCGGTGTTTATTTCTTCGGCTTCGGCCTGATGCGCTGGCGTGAACAGTAATGCTTGACCTTCTGCTCGACCCCAATGCATGGGCGGCCCTTCTAACGCTGACCGCGCTCGAAGTCGTCCTCGGCATCGACAACCTCGTCTTCATCTCGATTCTGACCACGCGCCTCGACGCCAGGCGATCGAAGCAGGCACGTGGCATCGGCCTGTCGCTCGCCTTCGTATTCCGAATCCTGCTGCTTGCCTCGCTTAGCTTCATCATCGCGCTTAGACAGCCGGTCCTCGAATTGCGCGGCCTGACATTCTCCTGGCGCGACATCATTCTGATCGCCGGCGGCTTGTTCCTGATCGCCAAGGCGACGCGCGAGATTCACGACGAAGTGGAGGCAAAGGACGAAGATGCGCACACCCCTAACGTGCGCAATCAGGCGCTGGCGACCGTCATCCTGCAGCTCGCGGTCATCGACCTGGTATTTTCAATCGATTCCATCATTACCGCCATTGGCCTTGTCGATCAGCTCGAAGTCATGATTGCCGCGATTTCGATCGCGATGATCGTCATGTATGTGGCCTCCGAACCGGTCGGCAATTTCATCAAGGCGCATCCGACCACCAAGATGCTGGCGCTGTCGTTCCTGGTGCTGATCGGAGCAGCCCTGCTGGCGGATGGCTTCCACTTCCATATCCCGCGCGGCTATATCTATTCCGCCATGGCGTTCGCGGCGGCGGTCGAAACCTTCAACGTGCTGGCCCGCCGCAACCGTCGCAAACGTCGCCGCTAATCGTCCAACCGGGAGTTCTTCATGTCGCGACCTGTCCTTCTCATCGCCGGCGGCAGCCGCGGCATCGGCGCGGCCACCGCGCGGCTCGCAGGCCAACGCGGCTACGACGTTGCAGTGAACTACAAGAGCAACGCGCCGGCGGCAAACAAGGTCGTTGCGGCAGTGAAGGCGGCCGGAGGCAAATCCGTTGCGATCCAGGGCGACATGGGCCGCGAAGACGAGATCGAACGCGTTTTCAAGGAAGCGGAAAAACTCGGAACATTGACGCATCTGGTGCACAGCGCGGGCATCACCGGCAAAAGCTCGCGACTTGATGCCGTCACGACCGAGACCGTGCGCGATGTGCTCGACATCAACACGTTCGGCGCGCTGCTATTCTTGCGCGCGGCGGTGCGCCGCATGTCCACCAAGAGCGGCGGCAAGGGCGGTTCGATCGTGCTGCTGTCGTCGATGGCGGCGGAGCTCGGCGGTACCGGTGAATACACCTGGTATGGAGCAGCAAAGGGCGCGGTGCACACCATGGCGCTCGGCGTCGCGCGCGAGGTCGCCAAGGAAGGCATCCGCATCAACGCAATCGCGCCCGGCGCGATCGACACCGAAATCCACGAACCGGGGCGCATTGCGCGTGTCCTGCCCAATCTGCCCATGGGCCGGGTCGGTACCGCCGAGGAAGTAGCCGAAGCGATCCTGTTTCTGTTGTCGGATGCGGCTTCCTATATCACCGGCGCGGTCCTCAAGGTCTCAGGCGGCCGCTAGCCTTGTGTTCGCGCGGCGGCTGCCTATGATCGCCGCCGAAACAACCGGCCAATCAGAATTTATCGTTTGCAAGGGAGTTCATCATGGTTGCGGCAGTACGCGTACACAAGCACGGCGGTCCCGAAGTGCTCACGCTCGACGACATCGACGTGCCGGCGCCGGGCCAGGGCCAGATCAAGCTCAAGCAGCACGCGATCGGCATCAATTTCATCGACGCCTATTTCCGCATGGGAATGTATCCATCACCGGTCGGCATGCCGTTCGTTGCCGGCAACGAAGGCGCGGGCGAAGTGACCGCGGTCGGTCCTGGTGTCACCGACATAAAAGTTGGCGACCGTGTCGGCTACGTCGCTCCGCTTGGCGCCTACGCCGCCGAGCGGCTGTTGCCGGCCGACCGTGCTGTGAAATTGCCCGACAACATCACCTACGAGCAGGCCGCGGGCATGATGCTCAAGGGCATGACCGTGCAATACCTCGTCAACCGCACCTACAAAGTGGGCAAGGGCACCATCTGTCTCATTCATGCCGCTGCCGGCGGCGTCGGCCTGATCGCTTGCCAATGGGCGAACCATCTCGGCGCCACCGTGATCGGCACGGTCGGCTCCAAGGACAAGGCCGAGATCGCGAAGAAGAACGGCGCGCATCACACGATCCTCTATCGCGACGAGGATTTCGTCGCGAAGGTGAAAGAGATCACCAGCGGCAAGCTGTGCGACGTCGTCTATGACGGCATCGGCAAGACCACGTTCCCGGCATCGCTCGATTGTCTGCGGCCGCTCGGGTATTTCGTCAGCTTCGGCAGCGCATCGGGCCAGATCGAGGCGTTCAACATCAATATCCTGCAAGGCAAAGGCTCGCTGTTCGCGACGCGGCCGACGCTCAATCACTACACCGCCAAGCGCGACGACCTGCTGATGACCGCGAACGATCTGTTCAAGGTGGTCGGCTCCGGCGCCGTGAAAATCCCAGTCAATCAGAAATATCCGCTCAAGGACGCGGGTAAGGCTCACAAGGATCTGGAAAGCCGGGGCACCACTGGATCTTCGATTCTGATCCCTTGAGGGCAGGCGGTGGTTTGGCGTTATGACCGCGATCGACGCCAAGGCGCTGGGCGCGCGCGCGGAGACGATGATCAAGGCGCTCGCGCCGATCTCGGCCGAGCCCGGGCGGCTGATCCGGCTTTTTCTGTCACCGGAGCACCGCCGCGCCGCCGACGTGACGGCGCAGTGGATGCGTGAGGCCGGCTTGCAGGTGAGCGAGGACGCGCTTGGGACCCTGCGCGGCCGCGTCGGCGAGGGAAAACGGCTGTTGATCGGCTCGCATCTCGACAGCGTCATCGACGCCGGCAATTACGACGGCCCTCTAGGCGTCATCGCCGGAATTCTTGCGGTCGACCACTTCAAGGGCAAGCCGCCGGTGCCGATCGACGTGCTGGCGTTCGGCGACGAGGAAGGCTCGCGCTTCCCCTCCACGCTCTCGACTTCGGCGGCGGTCGCGGGTGTGTTCGAGCATGAGACGCTCGACGGCGCAGACCGCAACGGCGTCACCTACGCTGATGCCCTGAAGAAATACGGCAAGAATCCTGCCGACATCCCGAAGGCCGCGTACAAGCGCGGCGAGGCCGCCGCCTACGTCGAACTGCATATCGAGCAGGGGCCGCGGCTTGAAGCTGCAAATGAGCCGCTCGGCGTCGTTACCGGCATCGTCGGCTTGAGCCGCTGGCGCATCGTCGTCACCGGCGAGGCCGGGCACGCCGGCACGGTGCCGATGACGCTGCGGCGTGACGCGCTTGCCGGCAGCGCCGAGATGATGCTCGCGGCCGAGCGCATCGGCCACGCACATGACGGCATAGTGGCGACCGTCGGCATCGTCGACGCGAAACCCGGCGCCGGCAATATTATTCCCGGCCGGGTCATGTTCACGCTCGACCTGCGCTGCATGGACGATGCCATGCGCAAGGCCGCGCTCGCGCAGTTCGAGAGCGAGGCGCGCAAGATCGCCGCTGCGCGCAAGCTCGGCGTTGAGTTCGACTATTTCCATGAAGTGCCGGCGATGGTGTGCGATGCCGGCTTGCAGGATACGCTTGCCGCCGCCATCGGCGATCTCGGCCACCGCGCCATCCGCATGCCGTCGGGCGCCGGCCACGACGGTCAGATGATGGCGAAGCTCTGCCCAGCCTCAATGATGTTCGTGCGCTGCCGCGGCGGCGTCAGTCACAACCCGGCGGAATACACCGGCCCCGAGGACATGGGCACCGCGATCGCGGCGATGATCCGCTTCATTGAGCGCTTCAAGCTCTAGCTGACCAGCGCCGCAATGCGCGCGAATGCCGGGTGCTGCACGATGCCGCCCGGCAGCCGGGGCAATCCGACCACCTCGATGCCGTCGGAAAAGCGCGCGATGCTGGCGACGGTATCCTCCAGCTCGACCGGATTACGTTCGCTCTCGCTCACCACGATCGCCTTCACATCGAGGTGGCGCTGCGCGATCACATGCAGAGCGGTCAGCGTGTGGCTGATAGTGCCGAGATAGCCGCCGACCACCAGCAGCAGCGGAATGCGCAAGACCGTCATCCAGTCGAGCACGGTGCGGCGCGTGTCGATCGGCACCATGATGCCGCCGACGCCCTCGATGAACAGCGTTCCGCGCGCGGCCTCAACGGCACGGCGGCTGAACGCGATCAGCTCATTGAAATCGACCGTGCGGCCCTCGCGTGCGGCGGCAACGTCGGGCGCAAGTGGCGCGCGGAATCGCCACGGTGCGATGCGCTCGATTTCCTCCGCGTTCACCGGCCGCCCGAGTGCGTTAAGCAGAACGGCGGGATCGCTGGTCTCGACCACGGAGGAATCGTAGCCGCTCACAACCGGCTTGAGCGCTTCGGCGGGACGGCCGTCGCGGCGCAAAAGCCGGATCAGCCCGGCGGTGACGAATGTCTTGCCGATATCGGTGCCGGTTCCGGTGACGAAGACGGCGGTCACGGCTCAGCGCGCCAGCACGCGCGCGCGCACGAGGCCCGCGAGCCGCTCGATCTCGGCGTCGGGATGTTGCGCGGTGAATGTGAGGCGCAGGCGCGCGGTGCCCTTCGGAACGCTCGGCGGCCGGATCGGCGCGGTGAGGAAACCCTCGTCCGCCAGAATTTGCGCGGCGTTCATCGCCACTTCCTCGTCACCGACGATCACCGGCACGATCGGGCTTTGCGCGTCTGGCAGGTTGGTGAGCCGGGTGAACGCCTTCGCTTTCTGCACCGGTAGCGCGGCGTAATCCGGTTCGCGCGCGATCAGGTCGAGCGCAGCGATTGCTGCGGCAACGATGGCGGGCGGCAGGCCGGTGGAATAGATCAGCGTGCGCGCGCGGTTGCGCATCAACTCGATCACCTGCGCCGAGGCGCACAGATAGCCGCCATAGGCCCCGACCGCTTTCGACAACGTGCCCATCTGCAACGGCAGCGCGACGTGCGCGCCATTGGCGAAGCTCGAGCCACGCCCGCCACCGACCACGCCCAGACCGTGCGCGTCGTCCGACATCAGCCATGTGTCATGCTTCTGGGCCAGTTCGTTGAGTTCGGCGAGTGGCGCGAGATCGCCATCCATGGAAAATACGCCGTCGGTGACGATCAGCGTGTGGTCGTGCGGCGCGCGATGCTCGGTCAGCAATTCCTCGACATGCGCGACGTCATTATGACGGAACACAATCACGCGCCCGCGCGACAGTTGCGCGCCGGCGAAGATGCAGGCATGCGAGAGTTCGTCGAGGAGCACGAGCCCGTCGCGGCCGATCAGCACGGGAATGATCCCGGCGTTAGCGAGATAGCCGGAGCCGAACACGACGGCCGCCTCGGTCTCCTTGATCTGGGCGAGCCGTGCTTCCAACTCGGCATAGAGCGGATGATTGCCGGTGACGAGGCGTGAGGCCCCGGAGCCCGCGCCATAACGCAGCAGCGCATTGGCCGCCGCGGCCTTGATTTCCGGATGCTGGGTCAGATTGAGGTAGTCGTTGCACGAAAACGACAGCAGCCGCCGCCCGCCGCGCTCGACCCAGATGCCGTCCTCGCGCATGGTCTCGGCCAGCGTCCGGCGCAAATGGCGGCGCTGCAAGTCATCGAGCTTTTCCGATGCATAGTCGTCGAGCGATTGCATCAGGTGACCTTGGACGTTGCAGCGGGCAAAATGCCCCCCGCACGCGAGGAAGGGAAGCGCCAAATGCCCGGCGACGCTAGCAAAAAGACCACGGACTGGCTGACAGCCGGGCTGCCGCACGTCTGGCTGCCCTATACGCAGATGAAGACCGCCCCGCCGCTGCTTGCGGTCGCGCGCACCCAAGGCAGCCGCATGGTTCTTGCGGACGGGCGCGAGTTGATCGACGGCATCGCTTCATGGTGGACCGCCTGCCACGGCTACAATCATCCGCACATCCGGCAGGCCGTGGAGCGCCAGCTCAAGGAAATGCCACACATCATGTTCGGCGGCCTGGCGCACGAGCAGGCGCTGACCTTGGCGCGGCGGCTGGCGGCGCTGCTGCCCGGCGACCTTGAGCGCGTGTTCTTTTCGGATTCAGGTTCGGTCGCGGTCGAAATCGCCATGAAGATGGCGGTGCAATACTGGATCAATCGCGGAACGCGCGGACGCACAAAATTCGTTGCCTTCAGGGGCGCGTACCACGGCGACACCACCGGCGCGATGGCAGTGTCGGACACCGACGAGGGCATGCACGCGCTGTTCGCCGGGTTGCTGCCAGCGCATTATGTCGTCGATCTGCCGGAAAATGATGAAAGCGCGGCAGCGCTCGAAAAAATCATCGAGCGTCACAACGACGACCTCGCCGGAATCATCGTCGAGCCGCTGGTGCAGGGCGCGGGCGGCATGAAGTTTCACGACGCGGTGGTGTTGCGCCGGCTGCGCACGCTTGCCGACAAATACGACCTGCTGCTGATCTTCGACGAAATTTTCACTGGCTTCGGCCGCACCGCCACCATGTTTTCCTGCGAAGCGGCAGACGTTGTTCCTGACATCATCACGCTGTCGAAAGCGCTTACCGGCGGCACGCTGCCGCTCGCCGCGACGGTCGCGCGCAAAAAAGTGTTTGATGCCTTTTGGTCGGACGACCCGCAAAAGGCGCTGATGCACGGCCCGACCTATATGGCGAACGCGCTGGCCTGCGCCGCGGCCAATGCCTCGCTCGATCTGTTCGAACGCGAACCACGGCTGCAACAGGTGGAGGGCATTGCCGCCGCGCTCACCGAACAGCTTGAACCGTGCCGCGGTCTGCCGAGCGTCATTGACGTGCGGGTAAAAGGCGCGATCGGCGTCGTTGAGGTTGATCGCCTCGCCGATCTCGATACCTTGCGCGCGCGCTTCATCGACGAAGGCGTATTCATCCGCCCAATCGGCAATATCATTTATCTCACGCCGGCCTTCACCATTGCGCCCGACGAGCTCAAGACGCTGACCGGGGCGGTGGTCAACGTAGTACAAGCACTGAAATAGGAGAGCGGCAATCTATGACGGCCTATAACGGACCGATAATCGATGCCCATCACCACATCTGGTTGCGCAAGGATGTGGCGTGGCTGAAGGATCCGCCGATCCTGCGCATGTTCGGCGATTACTTCGGCATCCGCCGCGACTATCTGGTTGAGGAATGGGCGAACGACATCGTGCCGCAAGGCGTGATCAAATCGGTGCACGTCACCGCGATGTGGGGCCGTCCGCTGGACGAGAGCCGTTGGTTGCAAGCCATCGCGGACAAGCACGACTTCCCGCAAGGCATCGTTTGCCAGGCCGATCTTGCCGATCCGGGCATTGAGACCCAGCTCAAAGCGCAGAAGCAGCTCCCGAACATGCGTGGCGTGCGCCACATGCTCTATTGGGATACCGACCCGGTGCGGCAAGGCGCGCCCCGGCCGGATTTCTGCAACGACAAGGATTTTCGACGCGGTTTCGCGCTATTGGAAAAGTACGGGCTGCATTTCGAGTTGCAGGTCTACGCCCCGCAAGCGCGCTACGCGGTCGATCTCATCAAGTCGTTTCCTAACGTGCGCATGATTCTCGTTCACGCCGGTATGCTCACGGACCGTACGCCCGCTGCTATCGAGGAATGGCGCGCCGCTCTTGCGGCCATGGCAGCGTTCCCCAATCTGTGCGTGAAGATTTCCGGCCTCGGCATGTTCAGTCAGGGCATCACTTACCCGCAGGCGCGCCAGGTGATTCGCGACGCCATCCAGATTTTTGGCGCCGACCGCGTTATCTACGGCAGCAATTTTCCCCTTGAAAAACTGCACGCCAGCTATGCCGATTTCATCGGCATCTATCGGCGTGTACTGGCCGAATATCCTGAAGCCGACCAGCGCTCGATCCTGCACGACAATGCGGTAAGATTTTACGCCCTATAGCCAGCCGGCATTTTTGACAGTTGTGGGCAGAATCGGCGAAGCCGGTATTTCGCGATCTCGTCCCGCTGGTCTTTGCCGGGGCTCACTCAGGGGAATGAACATGAAATTGGCTTGCCGGATTTTCGGCGGCGCAATCGCCGTTTGTCTGTCGACATTGGGGGCGGCGGCGGATGAGCCAAACGCGGCCGCCTGTGTGGCGATCAGCACGGCGGCGCAGCTACAGGCGATCAAGAATTTTCCCACGCGCATTTACTGTCTGACCGCCGATATCGACCTTTCCTCGATTCCGAATTTCGTGCCGATCGGCTCGCAAACCAAATCTTTCACCGGTCAGTTCCTCGGAAGAAACCACGTCATCTCCAACCTGACGATAAACAGCGGTGCCAACAGCGTGGGATTGTTCGGGTGGATGGATGGAACGATCAAGGACGTCAATCTGCGTAACGTGAATATTAGTTCGACGGGCTTTGCCGCGATGGTCGGCGGCGTCGCCGGCACCGTCGTCGCCGGATTTGGTTCGACCGCGACAATCGATCACGTCTCGGTCACAGGACGCGTAGCATGCACCGGAAACGGATGTGCGGCCGGAGGCATTGTGGGCGACCTCGACCTGCATTCGACGCTTACCGATTCCTGGAGCTCGGCCTCGGTGAGCGGCAACAGCGACGCTGGCGGAGCCGTCGCCGTTCTCAACAACGATGCGGCCGTGCGTCGCACTTTCGCGACCGGGCCGGTCGACTGCTCCCTAGCGAACTGCAGTGCGGCTGGCGGCTTTGCCAGTACCGTCTTTGGCGCAGGCCCGTCGCTTTCCGACATCTTTGCGACCGGCCGCGTCACCGGGAGTCCAGGCCTTGTGGCCGGGGGACTCGTCGGCGACAACGCAGGCACGATAACGCGCGCGTACGCCACCGGAGAGGTCAACATCCATGCCGGCACGATCGGCGCCTTGTTCGGAATGAATGAGGGCACGGTCTCGCAATGCTACGGCGTCGGATTCCTCAACGACGGGTTCATTATCGGGGGCGTGGTAGGTAGCAACACAGGAAGCATAACCAAGTGTTACTGGGACAAGAACACTACCGATGCTGGCGCCAGCCCCGTCGGCACGGGTCTTACTACCGTTCAATTGCGCCAGATGTTGCCCGGAGGTTTTTTGAACGGTTGGGCAATCACCAAGACCTTCAGCTATCCGTACCTCAACAACATCAACTTCACCTACTTTTCGCCGCTGGCAACGCTGGTGCAGAACAACCAGGTCTTTGTGTTGCTGCCGATCAGCCAGTTCGACAACTCGCAATACACGCACAAGCCCGCGCATCCGGATGGCGCTGCGCTCGCCACGGTCTATACCATGATCGGGCGCGCAGTCGGCATCACGGAGCATCTCAATAGCTTGCAGGGCGCGAATGCGACGATCGACCGCTACTACTGGCACGACGCAACGCAAAAGACGACGTACTTCGGCCCCGTTACGCATCGCGCCACGCTCGGCCCTCTAACCAACATTCCGGCCGCCGCGCGCCTCAACGGCACCAACGTCATCCACGCGTTCAATCACCAACAGCTCGCGATCCTGCGCGGCACCTTCATCAAGAACGGGAAGAAGGTCGAGCACTGGATGCTGGGCACGCTTTACATCACGGGCGCCGGCAATGTCGTCACCGCGATCGTGGCCAATGATCCGTACACTGGGGAACAGGTCCAGATCAGCCCGACCACCAAAAGGGTCGTCAAGCCGAACAATTTCCCGCTGACGACCTTCACGGTGGATGAATACCGGACGGTGACGGTCAACTGACCGGGATTCAAAATCCGACCGCGCTGCCGTGCAGATCGTACGCGTCGGCGCGGTCGATTTTCACTGTCGCGATTTCTCCGACGCGCAGCGGCCGGCGGCTCGCGACGTAAACCGCGCCGTCAATCTCCGGCGCGTCTGCCATCGAGCGGCCTTTTGCCACCGTCGGACCGATCTCATCGACAATGACCTGCTGGCGTGTGCCGACCTTGCGCTTGAGCCGGCGCGTTGAAATCTTCTGCTGCGTCTGCATGAAGCGGTGCCAGCGCTGTTCCTTCACGTCGTCCGGCACCGGTGCGCCAAGATCATTGGCGGCCGCGCCCTTCACCGGCTCGTAGCGGAAGCAACCGACGCGATCGAGCGCGGCCTCGTCGAGCCACTGCAGCAGCAATTCGAAATCCGCGTCGGTCTCACCCGGAAAGCCGACGATGAACGTCGAGCGCAGCGTAATGTCGGGGCAGATCTCGCGCCATCTCGCGATCCGCTCCAGCGTCTTTTCCTGCGATGCCGGCCGTTTCATGCGCTTGAGCACGTCGGGCGCCGCATGCTGGAACGGGATGTCGAGATAGGGCAGCACTTTGCGCTCAGCCATCAGCGGAATGACGTCGTCGACGTGCGGGTAGGGGTAGACGTAATGCAGGCGCACCCAGGCGCCGAGATCGCCCAGCGCGCCAGCGAGGTCGATGAATTTCGCGCGCACCTCGCGGTCGCGCCACTTGCTCGCCGCGTATTTGATGTCGACGCCGTACGCGGACGTGTCCTGCGAGATCACCAGCAATTCTTTCACGCCAGCCGCGACCAGCTTCTCCGCCTCGCGCAGCACGTCGGCGGCCGGGCGCGATACAAGATCGCCGCGCAAACGCGGGATGATGCAGAACGTGCAGCGGTTGTTGCAGCCTTCGGAAATTTTCAGATACGCGTAATGCCGCGGCGTCAGCTTGATGCCTTCCGGCGGCACCAGATCGAGAAACGGATCGTGCTGCGGCGGCAACGCGCGATGCACCGCGTCGACGACGCTCTCATATTGCTGCGGGCCGGTGATCGCCAGCACATCCGGGTAGGCAGCCAAAATGCTTTCCGGCTCCGCGCCCATGCAGCCGGTCACGATGACCTTGCCGTTGTCCTTCAATGCCTGGCCGATCGCCGACAGGGATTCCGCCTTGGCGGTGTCGAGAAAGCCGCACGTGTTGACGATGACGAGGTCGGAGCCTTCGTGCTGGCGCGAGAGCTCATAGCCCTCGGCACGCAGGCGCGTGATAATGCGCTCGCTGTCGACCAGCGCCTTCGGGCAGCCGAGCGAGACGAAGCTCACTTTCGGCGCACTCGTGTCGGTTTTCGGTGTGGGATCGCTCATCCGCGCAAGGAGCTAATGGCGATTGCGTGCAATAGCAAGCTTCGGGGTTACCGGTTCCGGTATGCCTCGGCTTCCGCGTAGAACTTCTTCTCCCACGCCTTCTGCTTCTCGCTGCCTTCGCGGATGAAGGGCGTAAACATCGCGAGATGCAGCAGCAGCCAATTGATGAAGTTGGCCGGGAAGCGCATCGGTTTCACGAAATCCACGAACAGCACCACGCGTGTGTGCGGCGTCCGGTTCCAGGCCTCATGCTCGTAGGCGTCGTCGAAGATGACAGCCTCGCCCTCGCGCCAGCGATAGGTTTGCGTGCCGACCCGGATGCCGAGCTGCTCCCGCGGCTCCGGCACGATCAGGCCGACATGCAGGCGAAGTACGCCGTTATAGGGTCCGCGATGCGGCGGCAGGTGCTTGCCGGGCTCCAGGATCGAAAACATCACCGTGATCACGCCAGAGATGTTCTGGCAGATGCGCCAGGTTTCCGGGCAGAGGGCGACATTGGCGTCCGATTTGAAGCCGTAGCCGGACAGCAGAAATGTTTTCCAGCCGCTGTCGTTGCTGATGCTCTCGACGTCGGAGGCGATCTCGTGAAAGCCGGGCAGGTCGTCCTTGCGCGTGAGCACGTGCTCGAGTTCGGTACGGATCGCGCGCCACTCGCGCTCGATCTCGGCAGCCCAGGGAAAAACCGCATTGTCGTAGATCGCAGGGTTGCCGACCTTGCTGCATGAGAGGTTCAGCCGCTCGGCCCCAGCGACCAGGCGCATGAAAAAACGCGTCACCAGGCTCGCGCGTTCGAGCGGCTTGATGCCCGTAGTGCCGAAGTTCTGCGTAAGGTCTTGGTCGTTTGGACGGGATTGTGGATCGGCAACGCTACTCAACGGCTACTCCCCTCGCACATCAGATGCTTTTGATGGGCCCCCACATGTGCTGTCATAATAGCCACGGGAGAGGGGGAGCGATAGTTCCGCCCGCCGCCGGGGCTTTCCACTGCGGCATTTGGCGGGCAACCCGCCGGTTGATAGACTTTGGTGAATCGGCGGCTCGATTCATGAAGCTATTGATCATCATTGCTGGCGTTTTGATCGCCGCGGGCACGTTGTCCGCCGGTGCCGCGGACTATTCGGTCCGCCGCGCCGCGCCGGCCGGCCAAGCCGGCCATGTCATCGAGTTGCCTTTCCCACGCAGTTGGCGCGCGCAATCGGTCTGGGCATCGGACGCCTGCTGGACCGAATGCAGCTCTTATTGCGCCTGGGGAATTGCGTCATGCATCACGACTGACAGCCAAGGCCGCTGCCTCAAGCACGGCAACACCTGTGACCGCTACTGCCAGCGTGAATGCCGGCCCTATGGCGGCCCATTGCCCTTCCTGAGCACGATATCCGATTTTTAGTTCTTGCGGCCGGTCAGCGCTTCGCCCGCTCGCGTAAGCGCTTCATTCGCATGCGTCGCAGCGTCCTGCTCGCCGGTGGCCACCTTGGTCATGGTAAAAAGGAACGCCTCGCCGGGACGCGTCCCGACACCTGTTCCGGAGACTTTGTCCTGCGCCATAGTTGCATGAACGACGGTGAAGACCTTGCCGGCGAGCGTAAAGTGCGCGGTGAATGTGCATGCCGCCGGGATCGTCATCCTTGCGACTCCATTCACCAGTGCGGCATTGGCGCTAGATGAATCGGTGCAATCCGTTTTGGCGATGACACCACCCGCGTTGATGTTCAAAGCGCACTGCGCCCAGGATTGTCCCGCAGCGCTCGCCGCGACCATGTAAACCTGCCAGCGGCCGGTGAGGTCAGCTTGGGTGCAGGCCGCATTGGCAGCGGCCGGCGCGAGCGCAAGAGACGCTGCCAGCAAACCGATCACCGTGGGTTTCCGATTGGTCACGGGCAACACTCTAGCGGTGAGCATGTCGGAACAGCAAGGAGGGTAAATCGCGATAGTAAATGTCTTAGGTAGTTAGGCCGCTAAACTCGCTGATTGTCCGGGCAAAGGGAAGAAACGGATGGCGGAAGGGTCCCCACCGCAAGCGGCGTGACGTTAGGACCTAAAAAAGAGGCCGCCAACTGCGGCAGCCTCTAAAGGTCTGTTGCAAGCCGCGCTCGCCTCTTTACTTGAGGTAATGCACAATCACGGTCCGGTAGTCTAATTCAACAGAACCGCCGTTGCTGCTAAGGAACTGTAATTTGGCCACGTGTCCTCCCGGCGCGACGCCATTGCACACGTAATTCATCGCGCGATCGGCCAAGCCGGTCGCCGTCGCATTGCTGGTGACGAAAAAATTGCCGGGGCCCGGTTGGCAAATAATCGCGCCCTTGTCGATCACGGCCTGCACTTCCATCGTTGTGTTTGCGGCCGCTGACGCCTCGCTCGATAACGAGACAATAACGCAGCTGTTTTTCGTGCCGCCCTGCTTGAACGTGATGCCGCTGTCGGCCACGTCGACATAGCTCGTCGATGTTGTCGTTTGAGCGGTCTTCGAGACTGTGATTGCGGTCGAATTGATGTCACAGAAGACTCGTAAGATCGGCGTAGCGGCCGCCGGGACGGGCACGGCAACGCCAGCCGCGCCCGCTGTCATTGCGATAGCGAATACCTTGATCCTGAAATTTGTAGAAAGCATGTCAGCCCTCCTTCTGTTGAAGGCCGAGCCGTCCATGGCCAAATACAAGTGAGCGATGCGACGGCACGCAACTCTGCCAATCGCAGATGTTCAGCCCGTTCAGCCCTTGCCTGAGGAAAATTTTGCAGAGCCGGCGCGCTTTGGCAATGTGAATAATTAGCGCCTTTCGCGGAACCAAACGTTAGATAACAAGTTGTCATTTTTCGTCGAAAACTCCATGTGCGGCCACGCTCTCACGGCGGCACATTCACTCAACTCGGCAACCGCGAAATTGCTTGCGACGAGATTGGCACCCATCGCGGGTAATAAAGAGTGACGGGCGAAATTTCGCTGAATAATCAACTTGACTGGCGGAAGGGGTGAGATTCGAACTCACGAGGGAGCTCGCGCCCCCTGCCGGTTTTCAAGACCGGTGCCTTAAACCACTCGGCCACCCTTCCTGCTTGCTGGATATATCACCGGCGTAAGTATTGATCAGCACCGTATATGGATTCGGTGCACGCCGGAATTAGCCGGGCAAATCGGCCTCGCGGCATCATGGAAGAGAACACGCTCGAACGGCGGTCAACGCGTATCGGCGGTGTGGCTTTCTGCCTCAAGCGCACCCGGGCCGGCACAGGCGAAACTGGCGGAGGCATTCGTGCTGCCGCGCCCCTTGTAGCGCGCCACCTGTGGATAGGGGCAGAGCGGCCGCTGCATGGCGATGCCTTGCTGCCGCACGTCGTTGACATATTTCGTCGCCACGATTTCGTCCGGCGCGCGTCCGCGCTCGACCCATTGGATCAAAGCCGTCAAGGCATGGTGCTGCGCGTCTTTCGACGGCGGATCGGTCACGGCGATAGTGCCGCTGAACTGGTTGCCGAACGCATTCGGGCCGGGACCGCCCGCGCAATGATTCATGCCCGGCACCATGAACAGCCGGAAAAAGCCTTGCGTCTTGCGCAACGCCGCGGCGCTGTATTTGCCGGCGCCCTGCGTCTTCACGACGTTGGTAAAGTAGTCGATCGTGCTTTGCGGTGAAACCAGCGGGTCGGCCCAACCGTGGTACATCATCAGCTTGCCGCCGCGCGCGCTGAAGCGCTCGAGGTTGGGATTGTCGGCATTGAGAATGGGGGCAAGGATGCTGTCCAGTTGCTGCATGCTCTGGTGATAGTCGAATTGGAAATATTGCCACTGCAAGCCGAACACCCATTTGAAGAGTGAATCGAACTGCGGCTCGTTACCCGACTCCGTGTCGTTCCAGCCGAACGAGGTGGCGTTCTCGCTGCCCCGCACCGAGCCGGGAAAGAGCTGCGCGTGAGTGACAGGATCTCTCGGGCCGGCGTAGATCGCGTTGACTGCGATTACCTGGCTCGGTTTCAGGCAATTGGCGGGGCCGCCGTTTTTGCATGCGAGCGCCGCCGCCGACCAATGGCATTTGCTCGGATCGGTGAGGAATGTGTCACCAGGGACGCCGCCGCTTGTCTTCAGGCACGCTTGCAGCACCGAACTTGTGATCTGACTTACTTGCGACGACGTGAGGTATGTCGTCGGCTGCCGGTGCAACTGCGCGTAGATCCACAACACGCCAACATGCGCGTGCGTGCGGTCGTTTGCGGGATCGCCGCCGAGAATGCCGTCATAGTCGGCGGGGAAGCGCTGCGCCGTCATCAGCGCCTGCTGGCCGCCGGTGGAGCACCCATTGAAATAGGAATAGGTCGCCCCGCGATTGTAGAAACGGCGGATCAGATCCTTCGACAGCACGGTCATGACGTGGGTCGCGCGGTAGCCGAAGTCGATCCACTTTTGCGGATGGCCGGTCATCGCGTCGCCGTCGTTATTGCTCGAAGGCGTGGTGCCCATGTCGGTCGCGGCGACCGCGATGCCGTTCTTGATCGCGTACACCATGGCTGGCCCGTCGATCGCGATGTTGCCGGCGTAACCGCCGTTGCCGGTGCCTTCGAAACGCCCGCTCCAGGCGGTCGGCATCCAGAGCACGATGTTGATCGCGGAATCGCCGCTTGGCGTCGCCAAAATCGAGACAGCGCAAAATGAGGGCAGGTTCGGATATTTCTTGCCGTCCGGCGCGGTGACCGCGCCCGACAATGTCACCGCCGACGTCACCGTGGCGTTGGGCAACTGGGCGTTGATCAGATTTTCACAGGGCCCCGCTTGCGCCTGCGATGCCGCGGCTGCGCAGAGCACGCCGGCACAGGCCGCAATGGTTTGAAGGCCGCGCTCAAAACGCCATCGAAATTGCCGCATTGTGCACCCATCCAGTCAACGTCCCGGCCGGTAACTCGGTATGTTCTTTGTTGGTTCCTGCCGGGCACGATCGATGATGCGTAAGCGTGCTCTTGCAAGCGGAGGGCGCCTCATGTACCCGATCCGCACTGGGCTGGCAGGGCTGCCAACTCCCTGAGTGGGAACCGTTTTTTTACCACGCGGCCGGGAGTGCATTCCCGCCGCGGCCCATTCGGGGTATTGTCGCCGTCCGCAATAGGGGATTCCGGCTGTATGGGGCGCTTTTGGGGGACTTCCGGATTTGACCGGACGATGCGCATTGCCGCGCTCGTCTCCGGTTGCCTTGCCCTCGCTAACTGCGCCAACAGCAACTCCGCGAGTCGCGTCGATCCCCGTTACGGCGTTGCCAGCAGCGAGCGCGTGATTGCGCCCGGTGAGCCGGTGCCGAAGGGCGGCGGCGTCTATCGGGTCGGCAATCCTTATGTGGTTGCGGGTCGCACGTATGTACCGCGCGAGGACATCAACTACAGCGCCACCGGTCTTGCCTCGTGGTACGGCGACGACTTCCACGGCCGCTACACCGCGAACGGTGAAATCTTCGACATGAATTCGATCAGCGCCGCGCACCCGACGCTGCCGCTGCCGTCCTACGTGCGCGTCACCAATTTGCGGAACCACAAGTCGATCGTCGTGCGCGTCAACGATCGCGGGCCTTACGCCAACGACCGCATCATCGATCTGTCGGTGCGCACCGCCAAGCTGCTCGGCTTTTACGGCGAGGGCCTGGCGCGGGTGAAGGTCGACTATGTTGGCCGCGCGCCGCTGGTCGGCTCCGACGATCGCAAGCTGATGGCGACGCTGCGCGATGGCAGTCCGGCGCCGGCAAGCTCTGTGATGGTGGCGTCAGCAGATCCTTATGTGCCGACCTATTTCGATGGGCGGAAGATTGCAAACGTGCCGCCGCCGCCGGATCGTCCGTTCAGGCTGGGCGAGGGCGCCCACGAAGTCCCGGCGGTCACCGTGTCGGCGCGCACGTCGGTCGAGCGCCACCCATTGACCGCCGTTGCATCTGCTGCGCCGCCGCGTGCGCGTCCGGCTGAACCGGCCGACGAGCCGCTAACCTCGCCGGTTTCCGCTTATGCCCCCGTGCGCTACGATAACAACGCGGGCTTCATGAGCGGCCGCGGCCTTTACTAAAGCCGCATTCTCCATGCCAATGCTGCCTTTGACGCCGTGCGCTCCGCGTGGCGTGAAAGAGCGTTGATGAAACCCACAATCATTTTTCACATCGGCATCGAGAAGACGGGGACCGATTCATTCCAGCGCTTCTGCAAGGAAAACCATCGGCTGCTGCGGCAATATTCCGCTCTCTATCCGATGAACAATCTGGCGTTTGCTTCCTACAATCACGCCGCGCTCGTCGCCTGCTATTTGCCGTATCGCGATTTCAGCATCCAGGCGCGACGACGCGAGCGCGCGGACGTCGTGCGCTCGCTGCGACATGAAATCGATAGCAGTGGCGCCAGCACCGTTCTGCTCAGCGCCGAGCATTTATCGTCACGTTTCGGCGACGCGGAAATCCGGCAACTCGCGTCCGATTTTGCCGATTATGAGTGCCGGGTCGCTGTGGCAGTGCGCGACCATGTCGCGCGCGCTTGCTCAGCTTATTGCCAGACCATTATCTCCGGCCGCTTTCTCACAATCGATGAATTTTGCAGCGAGCTCGCGCGGCCGGACAATAAATATGCGCGCTATCGCGAGACCATCGGCCCGTGGGAAGAGGTGTTTGGAAAAGACCGTATGAGCGTGTTTGTTTACGCGCGGGGCCAAAACATCATCGAGACCTTGTGCGCCGCGTTCGTTTCCCCGGCGATGCCGCTTTCGGGCCTCGAGGCGTACCGCGACAATCGATCGCTCGGCGCCGGCGCGATCGAGGCGCTGCGGCTCGTTAACAAGTCTTTAGCGCGCCCCGGCCAAAAGAAAATCGACGTGTCGCGCGATATCGTGAAGTGGGCGCTGCTTTATCGCTTGCGCGCCAGCATCGTCAAAACGCTAGCAAAAAATACGCCCGATCAGTCGGCCGACCCTGTGCGGCTCGGCGCGCGCAATACCGCGCTGCTTTGCGGCATCGCCGAAGCCGACTGCCGCTGGCTGGCGGAGCACTACGGCGTTCACCTGCCGATCCCGGCGGTCGCGGAATCGGACCATGCGGCCCCGGCGGCAATGGCGGGAGAGGCCAAGGCCCTGGTCGAGCGAACGCTGGCCGGGCGATTAACCAAAATCTTTCAGGCAAATCGTTAGATCACGCCGCGTCAGCTGTCCCGAAAATCGCGCGGGTTTTCGTGAGCGTCCCGGTGCGCTATGATGGGTGGCGCGGGCTTTGAAAGCATGGCGCGGCCTTTACCGGGCCGCAATTTACCGGCATTTCCGCCGCCATCGTCGGCCGCGCTGGGCGGGTTTGAGGCATCGATGATGGCTATGCGTGCAATTTTCCGGCTTTTGGCTACCGCCGTCGTCATCATGGG
>JBAUHH010000488.1:0-4765 GCA_049680165.1 Pseudolabrys sp. | reverse complement strand
CGGCCTGCCCGCGCGACCGGTTCACCTCAAGCTCGAATTTCTGCAACACACCGGCTCGTTCAAGGTGCGCGGCGCATTCACCAATCTGTTGACGCGGGGCGGCGCGTCGACAGGCGTGGCGGCTGCCTCAGGCGGCAATCACGGCGCCGCCGTCGCTTACGCCGCGATGCGCCTTGGCGTGCCCGCCACAATTTTCCTGCCGCGCGTCACCTCGCCGGCGAAAGTCCAGCTTATCAAGCGCTACGGCGCCGAGCTCGTGGTCGCGGGCGAGCGCTACGCCGACGCGCTCGCCGCCAGCGAGCGGTTCGTCCAGGAGAAAAACGTGCTCGCGATCCACGCCTTCGATCAGGTGGAAACGCTGCTCGGGCAAGGCACCGTCGGCGTCGAGATCGAGCGCGACGGCCCGGCCATCGACACGCTGCTGGTCGCCGTCGGCGGCGGCGGGCTGATCGCCGGGATCGCGGCCTGGTTCGCGGGCAAAATAAAAATCGTCGCGGTCGAGCCCGAAGGCGCGCCGACACTTGCACGCGCGCTCGCCGCCGGCCATCCGGTCGACGCTCCGGCCGAAGGCATTGCCGCCGACTCGCTGGCGCCGAAACAGGTCGGCCGCCTGATGTTTCCGATCGCGCAGAAATTCGTCGAGCGCTCGGTGCTGGTCAGCGACGACGATATCCGCGCCGCGCAACGTGCGTTGTGGGACGCAACCCGCATGGTGTGCGAGCCGGGCGGCGCGGCGTCGTTCGCGGCGCTGCTGTCGGGCAAATACGCGCCGGCCGCGGACGAACGCGTCGGCGTGCTGTTGTGCGGCGCCAATACTATCGCGGTGCGGCTCGAGTGATCCGCGAAATTTGTCCGCTCAACGCCGCTTCTTCTTGCGCGCCTTTTTGCGCGGGTGCAACGGCACGACGTCGGCCGGTTTGGCCGCACTCTGCCTGAGCGCGGCTTTCAGCGTGACCGGCCGGCCGTGCTTCTTGAGCAGATCGGCAAACGCCTCGTCGGCCAATTCCTGAAACGTCATCATCCGGTCCTGCCCCAGCAGCTTGAGCACCGGCCACGTTTCGTCGTCGATCTCGACCCTTTTTCCGGGCATGGATCACCTCTTCGTTAGAACCGGCTTCGGCGCGCCCTTGTTCCGGAACGCACCGGCAACGCCGGCGTTTTCCGTACTGGTCGTCATTCAGTGAGCACCGATGTCCTTTCTGCACCAGCATAAGATAATTCCTCCCGACGAGGCCGCCGGCGAAAAAGCGCCGGCCTGTCCGCGTTGCAAGCAGGAAATGTGGCTGGTGGTGATTACCAAAAATGCCTCGGACGAAGGCACCGACGACTGGCTGACCTACGAATGCAAGAACTGTGGCGCCGTCGTCGAAGTGGAAAAGCCGGCGTCGCCGGCCTGATGTCGCAGGAACAATTGGTGTTTGGCCTGCGTTGCCCGCACAGATCGCACAACTGTCTTACGTGGTCCCGCACGGAGGTTTCTATGAAAAAGCTACTGTTGATCGCCGCGGCGGCGATGCTGCTCGCGGCTCCTGCGTTCGGCCAGTCGCTCGGCGAACGCACCGGCGTCAATTCGATGATGGGGATCGCGCCGAAAGATGCGGACTTCGTGAAGGAAGCCGCGATTAGCGACATGTTCGAGATCAAGGCCGGTCAGCTTGCGCAGGACAGAGGCGACCAGCAGGCGAAAGACTTCGCCGGCAAAATGATCCACGACCATTCCGAAACCACGGCCGAGCTGAAAAACCTGGTCGAGAGCGGCAAGGTGCAGGCGCAGCTTCCGGCCGGGCTCGACAAATCGCACCAGGCGAAGCTCGACAAGCTTCAAAAGCTCAACGGCGCTGACTTCAACAAGCAATACGACAAGGATCAGGTCGCCGCCCACAAGGCCGCGGTGTCGTTGTTCAAGCGGTATGCGAAGAACGGAAAGAATGCCGACCTGAAGGCATTCACCCGGAAATACCTGCCGCACATCGAGCAGCATTTGCAGATGGCGGAAGACCTCAACCCGCGCACGACGACCGGCCAGACTGCAAAATAACCGAAACGCTTATCACCATCTCCTCCCCGCCTCGGCCGTTCGCGCCGGGGCTTTTTTTCGCTGGAACTTATGTTGCTGGCCGCCGGTTGTAGACGCGTATTAAATGTTCGCAGGAGTTTTCTATGGCTAAGCGTAAACGCAAATATTCGCGCGGCGCCGGCAAGGACGTCGAGCGCGAAATGCGCCGCTACAAGAAGGGCACCGCGAAAAGCGGAAAAGGCGGCAAGGGCGGCAGGGTGAAGAGCCGCAAGCAGGCGATCGCGATCGGACTTTCCAAGGCGCGCAAGAAGGGCAAGAAGGTCCCGAAAAAGAAGAAGCGCTGAGAGCGGCTGAGGGCTGGCCGATGCCGCTTAAAGTTCTTGCGTTGAATTGCACGCTGAAATCATCGCCAAAACCGTCATCGACGGAAAAGCTGCTCACGCAGTTGCTCGACGCCTTTGGCGACTACGACGCCAAAGGCGACATCGTCCGCGTCGCCAGTCTCGACATCAAACCCGGCGTTTCCGCCGACGAAGGCAAGGGCGACGCGTGGCCGGCGTTGCGCAAGCGCGTGCTCGCCGCCGACATCCTGGTGATCGGCTCGCCGATCTGGCTCGGGCAACCGTCCAGCATCGCCAAGCGCGTGCTCGAACGCATGGACGCCTTCCTCGACGAGAAAGACGCCATGCAGCGCATGCCGACTTACGGCAAAGTCGGCTTCGCCGTCGTCGTCGGCAACGAAGACGGCGCGCATCATGTCGCGGCGGAAGTCTGCCAGGCGCTGGCGGAAGTTGGCTTCACCATTCCGACCGGCGGCGTGACCTATTGGGTGGGCGAAGCGATGGGCGGCACGGACTACATCGACCTGAAAAAGACGCCGAAGGCCGTGGCGGAATGGACGCCGGTGCTTGCCTCCAACGCCGCGCATCTCGCCAAGCTGCTGAAGACGTCGAACTACCCCGGCCGCAAGAAAGGCAAATGAGCTAGCGCTTGCGCGCCTGAAGCTTCTCGAGCCGCGCCGCGAGCATCGTCAGCCAGGTGATGCAGAAGATGTTTCCCGCACTCTTGCGGTCCTTCATGCGCGCTTCGTCCCAGGCGTCGTCGATGCCGGCCTGCCACATCTCGTCGGTCAGCCTGAACAGCACCTGCATGACCTGTTCGCCGCTGAGACCCTTGCAGCGCGCGGCAATCTTGCGCCGCAGCGCCTGCACGAAGGCGCGCGTGTCTTCCGAGTGCCTGGTCTCGTTGCGGAGGCGGGAAGCAGGTTTTTTCATGTTACCCACCGGATAAATCCGACTGATAACAGCGCTGGTTTGCCTTCGTTCCCCGCGCGCGGATGCGCCGGCGCGCTTACTTCTCCGGCAGTTCGACCGGCGTATAGACGCGCTCGGCCGCATCGTACACCGCGACCTGAACCACCGGGTAGCTTTGCTTGAGTTTGGAGGCCGCCGTCATGGCTTCTTTCGCGGTCTCATAGCGCGTCTTCAATTTTCCATCGACCGCCAACGCATAACCGTCCGTCGGCATCGTGTTCGCGACCAGGTTTTTAGGCTTCTTGTCTTCGCTCATGTGTCATTCCTTTTTGAATTTCATCGGGTATTGCCGGCTGCCCCACACGCGGGCCGGCGGGAGATTCCGTTGCCGGCCGTTGTAAAGGCTTGCGCGCTACGCGTTGCTGAAATCGGCGACGGTAAGGTCGTAGGAGCCTCTCCGGCCACGGGCGTAAACCTTGGCCGCGATTGCGTAGATCAGCTCGCGGTGGGCGTCGAACGCGCGCAGAAAGCCGGTCTCGCCGATTTGCAGGTTCGGTTGAATTTGCCGGAGCGCATCCGCGCTCACGAAGAACGAGCTTTCCATCGAGCGGTCGTATCCCCAAAAGCGCACCGCGTGCCGCGTCGCATCGTAGCTGCGGCTTTGGTTGGGGAAGTTAACCGCCATGTTGACACCACTGCCGCTCCCGCGCTGCCACGGAGTCCACATCACGTTGCCTTTGCTTCGGCGGTGCCGGCTTTGGCGGCCGTCATTTGCCCGTCGCGTTCTCGCGCGGCGGTAAGATCGAGCGGATCGACGCTCAGCATTTCGATTGAGGACGTTTGCGCGGGCACCATCATCATGGTCGCGACGCGGCGATAGACGGGAAACGACAAGCCTTCGATCAGCTCTTCGTCCGTCACCACTTCATACTTGCCGGCCGGCAAACTCCGTCCCGCGCCATCGATGGAGAAGGGATGGCGGAATGTTACCGTCTCGCGTTTCGTTCGCGTAATCATCGAATTGAGGTTTTCCTCCCGGTGACCGGGATCAAGCCTGCGCCAGTTCTTCAGCAGCCGGTTTGGATTTGAAGGTCGCGTGCGTAACGGACACAGCCGTGCCGCCGGAATCGCTGACGGTATCCACGCGCGCGTCGAGCTGCTTCGCAAGTGCTTGTATAAGGCTGGTGCCCAGCCCCGGGTTCCCTCGACCGATGCCAGGATCGGACTTGCCGACCCCGTTGTCGGAAATCGTCAGCTTCCATTCCGTTTCCGCAACTTTGTACGAAACGACGATGGCCGCGTCCGGCCTTTCGCCGGGGAAGGCATGCTTCAGGGCGTTCATCACCAGTTCGGTGACCAGCAAACCGATACTCACGGCCTGCCGGGAAAGCACGGTGCCGCCATCGGCGGCGACTTTGAGCGTAATCGGACGGCTGTCTCCGATCATCGAATCCGCCAGCGTCTTGCATAGCTTCGAAAGGTAGTCGGCCATCGA
>JBAUHH010000487.1:0-2277 GCA_049680165.1 Pseudolabrys sp. | reverse complement strand
GTTCATGGCCTATCGCCGCACCGAGAACGTGGTTCGCCGGCTGGCCCAGCGTGAGGAGGATATCCTCGCGGCCGCCGGCGCCGCCGCGGCGACGGGTGGCATGGGAGCGGTGCAGATCGCGCCGGTTGCCGAGCGGGCAGGCGTCGCCGCCGGCACGGTCTATCGCTATTTCCCGTCCAAGACCGATCTGGTGGCCGAGCTGGTCGCAGCTATCGCCGCGCGCGAGATCGGCGCCATGCGCGAAGCGGCCGACAGCGCGCCCGGTCCGTTGTCGGCGCTGGCGGCGGCAATCGCGACTTTCGCCGCGCGTGCGCTGCGCGAGCGCAAGCTCGCCTGGGCGGTCATCGCCGAGCCCGTCGATGCACAGATCGACACGGTGCGGCTCGATTTCCGCAAGGCGCTTGCCGGCGAGATCGAGACGCGGATCAGAACGGCCATCGCCGGCGGCCATTTGCCGGACCAGGACGCCGCCATCGCCGCGCCCGCGATCGTTGGCGCGTTGATGGAAGGCTTGATCGGGCCGCTTGCGGCCGCGTCCGGCGACGATGCGGCCAAAGGCCGTGAATCGGTCCAGAACGTGACGCTGCTGGCCTTGCGTGCGCTCGGCGTCGTCGATGCTCGTGCCCGCGGCCTGGTGGCGCAGACCGCGCTGCCGGAGGCAAACCGACGCTAGTGCGACATCAATGTCGGCACCGTCATGGCCGAAAGAATCCCACGCGTCGCGCCACCAAGAATGAATTCGCGCAAGCGCGAATGGCCGTAGCCGCCCATTACGATCATGTCCGCGGCAGAATCGGCGGCGTAGGAGAGGATAGTTGCCGCGACATCGATATCGGGTGAGGTCAACCGCTTGACGTTCACTTTGAGGCCGTGACGCGCGAGATGCTGGCCGAGACTGGCGCCGGGTACCTCGTCGAGCTTGGCGGGAGTGGTCTCCACCACAACGACCTCGACCTGCTTTGCCTTTTGCAGGAACGGCATAGCGTCGGCAATGGCGCGGGTGGCGGCGCGGCTGCCGTCCCAGCACACCATGACCTTGCCGAGCTTTAGTCCCTGCTTCTGGATGAACGGCACCATCAGAACCGGGCGACCGGATTCGAACAGCACTCCCTCGGCAATGACTTCGTCGGCCGCCGATTTTTCGCGTCCCGCCTGGCCGACCACGGCAAGATCGAAGCGCCGCGCCAGCTTGGCGAGCTGATTGGCGGCACCGGAAATGCTGGCGCTGATCGTATGGCTCTCCGCCGAGAGGCCTGAACGCTTGGCGGCGGCCTCGAAGCGCGCGATGGCTCGGCGCGTCGCCGTTTCGGATTCGACGCGTTGCGATTCGATGAAATTCGGCGGAATGCCGCCCATCACCGCGCCCGGAATGACCGGATCGAGCAGAAACGCGACACAAAGAATATGCGCATCAAAATTTTCCGCGACTGAAACGGCGAAGTCGCCGGCCGGATCGGTCTCGCCTAAACCCAGATTGACGATGATATCCTTGATCATGATCGGCGCTCCTGAAAGCACTCTCGCCTGCAATAACGGTGAATGCACGCGGACCCGTGCAGACCGCGGTACATAAATCAGATGTGGGGAGGCTGTCCCGGTTTCGCACCGGGCGGATAACCGCTATTTCTTTTTGCCGTCCGCCGCGAATTGCTTCAGATAAGCCCAGAGATTGTCAGCTTCTTTTTCGTTCTTGATGCCGGGAAAGATCATCTTGGTGCCGGGGATCTTCGCGCGTGGGTCCTTGATGTAATCCTTGAACGTCGCCTCGCCCCAGACGATGCCGGAGTTCTTGTTGGCTTCGGAATAGCTGTAGCCGGGAGCAGTGCCGGAATGGCGGCCGTCGAGGCCGTTGAGCTCGGGCCCGACCTTGTTCTTCGCCCCGTCACCGATGGAATGGCAGGGCAGGCATTTCTTGAATGACTGCTCGCCAAGGGCAGCGTCCTGGGCCGATGCGGTGGCCGCGGAGGCGGCCAATACGAGCATGCCCCCGGCTACGACTGCGATTTTCATGCGTTCGCTCCCATTGTGGCCTTCGACCGCCGCCCGGCAGGCAAGATAACCGTTTTCGAATGGCGTTGGCGGCCCTATGTGTCAACCGCCGATTGGCTGTATCGTTGGCCTTCGGTAAAGCCGGGAATGAGCAATGACAGTGCGGATGCCCGAAGCGGACGGCAAGGTACTGGCACGACGCGAGCGCATCGTGGCGGTGTTGCGGAGCATCGTGCCGGGCGAGGGCGTGATCGCAGGCGAGCGCGAGATGAGGCCCTATGAGACCGA